>JBIJDW010000278.1:0-4689 GCA_044343885.1 Kiritimatiellia bacterium | reverse complement strand
TTTGATTCGGTCTGCTTCAAGGACGCCTCGGGCACGTCCATCCCGGCCATCGTCTTTGAGACGATCAAACGTGCACGCAAGCTCCTCCCCGAAGGTACGCAGCTTCAGTACCATACGCATGAGACCGCCGGATGCGGCGTCCTGTCCTACAAGGCCGCCCTCGACGCTGGCGCCGATGTGATCGATCTTTCGCTGGCCCCGGTCTCGGGCGGCACCTGCCAGCCCGACGTGATCGTCATGTGGCACGCGCTGCGCGGCACCGAGTACGATCTGGGCGTCGATATCGACAAGGTGCGCGAGGCCGAGGCGGTCTTCCGCGACTGCATGAAAGACTACTTCCTTCCGCCAGAGGCGCTGGCGGTCGAGCCTCTGATCCCGTGGTCGCCCATGCCGGGCGGCGCGCTCACCGCCAACACCCAGATGCTGCGCGACAACAATCTCATGAGCCGCTACGGCGAAATGATCGCGGCCATGTCCGAGGTCGTCCGCCGCGGCGGGTTCGGCACCTCCGTCACACCCGTCTCGCAGTTCTATTTCCAGCAGGCGTTCAACAACGTGCTGCACGGGCCGTGGAAAAAGATCGCCCCGGGTTATGGCAAAATGGTGCTGGGCTATTTCGGCCGGACCCCCGTCGCGCCCGACCCCGAGATCGTCAAGATCTCCGCCGAGCAACTCAACCTCCCGCCCACCACCGAGTCCGTGTTGGCCATCAATGACGCTGATCCCAAGAAGTCACTCACCTACTTCAAAAAGATGCTCACCGATAAGGGACTTCCGTTGACCGATGAGAATGTCTTCATCGCCGCCGCCTGCCAGGAGAAGGGCATCCTCTTTTTAGAGGGTAAGGCCACGGTCGGCGTCCGCAAGATTGCGCCGGTGAAGGTCGAAACGGTTGCTGTCGCACCCAAATCTGATACCTGTACCGTCACGGTTGACGGCAAAGCGTATGCCATCACATTCACGGGCGATCAGGCGATCGTCAATGGCACATCCTACGCGTTCTCGGTCAAGGATGGCGTCGCCGTGACACCCGCCGCCGCCCAGCCTGCGGCCGCCGCCAAGCCCGCCGCCGTCGCCGAAACACCCGCCACCGCCCAGCCTGCGGCCGCCGCGCCGACCGAGCCTGTCGCCGCCGCTGTGCATATCCACGCGCCGGTTCCCGGCGTTATCCTGCGCATCACCGTCCAGTTGGGTCAGTTGATCAAGGCGGGCGAGGAGATTCTGGTCATGGAGGCGATGAAGATGGAGATTCCGATCAAGGCGCCTTCCGACGGCACCGTGGCTTCCATCGACGTCAGCCATGCACAAAAAATTAACACCGGCGACCTCATGGCTCGCCTCTCATGAGGCGTGCGCAATTTTCAACACTCCCAGTGACTGCCTACTTATGAAAACGTTCATCTTCGCTCTCATCGTCGCCTCCGCGCTGATGCTTCAGCCGTCCGCGCGCGCCGAGCCGTCCGCCCCTGAGGCGGCTTCCAGCGCGATCCAGACCCATCGGGAGATTCCCTCTCTGGGCAGCCGCATGAAAACCATCTGGATGGAAACGGGCATTTACGGCTTCCTCGCGGCCGAGCCTCGCACCGCAGCCGCTCCGGTCGTCGTCGACAACGCTACCTATCAGGCCGAGGTCGCGGCCGCTCACAAGCCGGGCGTGATGCCTTACGGCCTCAGCCAGGGGGTGATGATCGTGGTCTGCCTGGTTCTCATCTACCTGGCGCTCATCAAAGGATTCGAGCCGCTACTGCTGCTGCCGATCGGCTTCGGCGGTTTGCTGGCCAACATCCCCAACGCGGGTCTCACCGCCGCGCCCGTCATGAAAATGGTAGTCGACAGCGCAACCGGCGTTTGCATACCGATCATGATTGAGCCGGGCGGCTTTCTCTATTACATTTTTGACATGGGCGTCAGTTCCGGAGTGTTCCCCCTGCTGATCTTCATGGGCGTGGGAGCGATGACCGACTTCGGTCCGCTGATCGCCAACCCCAAGACAGCGCTGCTGGGCGGCGCGGCCCAGTTCGGCATCTTCTGCGCGCTGCTGGGCGCACTGGTGCTGAACCACGTCGTGCCGGGAATCAATTTCTCGATCAAGGACGCCGCCTCGATCGGCATCATCGGTGGCGCCGACGGCCCGACTGCGATCTGGCTGACCACCAAGCTATCCCCCAACCTGCTGGGTGCGATTGCCGTGGCCGCCTATTCCTACATGGCCCTGGTGCCGATCATCCAGCCTCCGATCATGAAATGGTGCACCACGAAGGCTGACCGTACAATCGTCATGAAACAACTGCGGCCGGTCAAGCGGATCGAAAAGGTGGTCTTCCCGCTGATCGTGACCCTGTTGTGCGCGCTGCTCATCCCCACGGCTGCGCCGCTCGTCGGTTCGCTGATGCTCGGCAACCTCGCCCGCGAGTGCGGCGTGGTGGAACGCCTCTCCGACACCATGGCCAACAGCCTGATCAACATCGTCACGATCCTCCTCGGCCTCGCGGTCGGCTCCAAGCTGGCCTCCGAAAAATTCCTGACGCTCGAGACGCTGGGCATTCTGCTCCTCGGTCTGTTCGCATTTGCGGTCGGCACAGCCGCAGGCGTGCTGATGGCCAAGTTCATGAATCTCTTTCTGAAGGATAAAATCAACCCGCTCATCGGCTCGGCCGGCGTCTCGGCCGTGCCCATGGCCGCGCGCGTTTCCAACAAAGTCGGCCTGGAGTCTGACTCGTCCAACTACCTGCTCATGCACGCCATGGGACCCAACGTCTCGGGCGTCATCGGCTCGGCGGTCGCCGCCGGCGTGCTTTACCGCCTCTGCGGCGTGCTTTGAGCCAGTGTCAGTGCTGAGAATCTGTCGCGTTAGTGACAGTATTCTCGGGCACTTTGTTGTGGCTCTCCATGAATTCCGCACTTCGCAATTGCATGTCTGCTTGGGCAAAACCATTCGTCCATTCAGTTAAGCATATGACTTCCGTCACTGAGCGCCCCGATTGAGATAATTCGACAATTCCGGCACCGGTCTTTTTCCAGTCTCCCGTTGTGACGGACACTGTCGGCCAGAACAAACCGTGACAGCCAGAAATTCGCTTCGCGTATGTTCCGTCACTAAACAACGACACGGTTTCGTGCCACTGATTGGGCATCTTGCATGGTTTCCGGAAAGTGTGATACCACGTCCCGACCAAGCATTCCCGTCCGGCATACTTTGCGACAGCCTGTTGATACTGCCGATTGACCTTTGTATTGCGTCTATCGACGCGCCAGGCTGTGAACCTCCAGCCCACGTGATCAAGCGACCGGCATCCGCAGAGCAAGCATAATGAAACGAGAATAATTGTCTTCTTCATTTCCGTTTCAACGTCAGCCTTGACCGGCAGTGAGACGCGCAGCGGATCACTTGTACGGCCGGAGGCGTTGTTCGCCCTTTCTACTTGCCTTGATCTCTCGTCTGTGCCCGGGCCTCATCCGGCTCCGCCTGCTTCACCCACGGAAGCAGCTTCCTCGCGGTCTCGGCCACCTTTGGTTCCGGGTCGTTCCGCGCTCGATCTACTGTCTCCTGGAACTGCCGGCCGATGCCCCCTCCTGTGTGTATCGCCAACGCCTTCAAAGCCAGAACTTTCGTGTCCGCGTCGCCATCCTGAACCTTGCTCATAAGAATGGGCATGAGAGACATCTGCTGGCAGGCCTGCCCCCCCACCCCCCCCGCCGCCTTGAGCGCCTCTTTTCTGACGCGGGGGTCCGCGTCGAGCAAGAGCGTCTGCCAAGTCTTGGGGAAAGCTGTCGCATGGGCACGTATCAAAGGAGATGCATCCTCCATGGACGCTGTCAGAAACTGGGCGAACTGATCCTCGGAAACAAGTCCCTCCTTCTTCATTCCGAAAAAGCTCAACAAGGTTGCCAGCCGCGCTCCGGGGTCCGTTCTATGCCCCCAACGGAAAGAATCAAGGCGCTGAGCGAACTCCCGCTTGGGAGCTGGGCCTTGAGCGCGGCGAGACAGCGGCGGTCTGCTGCCCAAGTCAAAGATGTTGGACTGGAGTGGATCGCCATTTTCCAGCGAGAGTACGCACTTGAAATGGGCAATCTTGTAGTGGAGTGGTTGAAATGCCGAGCTTGGACGGTCTTCGGGATGGAGAATCGCAATAGGCCAGGAGTAGGCTTCGTGCGGCTGTAGCACGATTCTCTCGAAGCCGGGAAGAACGACCTTGTCCGCAGCCCCCAAGGCATAGGGGGGCGGTTGCAGCAGTTGGGACACCTCCAGTTTGTGCTGATTTCCGTCGGTGTCCACGGCAAACGCTTCAATGCTGGACAACTCGCAAAGGCGGCGCTGGTCAAATTCACAGTCCTTCTCCGAATCGTTTATCACGGATAGTTGAACGCCCCTGCCCGGAAGCGCAGACCACGCTTGCAGATAGAGGGCCGATTCATGTTTCTTCGTGGCATCCAAGCCGTGCGGAACAGACTGAAGGATCGGAGGCACCATCATGGTCGCCCGCTCTCCATAGGATGGAAGCCCGCCCAAGCACAGAAAGGACATCAGAAATGCAATATCTGAAAATCTTGCCCTAGTCATTCGGGTGTGATTTTTTTTAGTTGAAGTGGAAGAGGCAGGTTTTGCGCGAAATCTTGATTTTCCTGTTGCAAGGGGTGTTTTTTTTTGGTTAAATACGTGTCCTCAAATGGAGGACACTTATGACACCC
>JBIJDW010000277.1:0-4706 GCA_044343885.1 Kiritimatiellia bacterium | reverse complement strand
TTCCAGAACCACGGTGTCGGCGTCGGGGAGGTCGGCCAGCACACGGGGAACCGGCACGCCCGCCTCGGCCAGCACCGCCGCATGACCCGCATACCGGGCGTTTTCGGGGCGCTCGCGCGAAGCAATCACCACGATGCCGCCGGGACCGTCACCGGCGGGCATGAGCCGCCAGAAACGCCGGGCCGATCCCCGCCTGCCCAGAAAGACCGCTGCTGCGTCCGGCCAGCCGAGCGCTTCCAGCACGCGTGGCATCACGGCTTCGCCGCAGGCCGTTGCTGGGACGACGACGGCATCGGCGACCGGTTGCGTCACCGCCGCTTGCCGCACTACGCTGCGCCGCACACGCCCGCCGGGGCCGATCACCGCGCCTGGGAGCAGCACGCTTCCGGGCGCGCGGACGCCGCGGCCGGTCAGATCGCAGCAGAACGAACGCGAGGAGGGCGGATAGGTGTCGAGGGCCGGATCATACGCCGCGCCAGCCGGATGACGCCGCGCGGCCAGTCGCTTGAGGTCGCCATGCGTCTGGAGATACCGTTCAACGGTGCCGGCATCGCACCAGTAACTGTTCGGGATTCGCACGCCCGCCACGGGCCGCCCCGCAGCCTGCGCCCGCTCGTAGGCGTCCACGATGGAAAACGTTTTCGTGTCGGGCAGGAAATCGAACAGGGCGGGGGAGATGAGCTGCACCCCGCAGAAGGTGGCAGTGCCTGGGCTTTGCGGGACAGGGCTGCGGTAGGATTCAATATCGCCGTGCGGCCCGCAGGTCACGGTGCGCGGCCCCCGCCGCGGTTCCAGCCAGGCTGCTGCAATCCGCTGGCGGGCGTGAAACGCCGTGACGAGCGGTGTCAGGTCGGCTTGCCAGACAATGTCGCCGTTCACCAGCCAGAACGGTGCCTCGCCGAGCCAGTCGCGCAAGGGTCGCAAGGCACCGCCTGTTCCCAGAATCTCGGACTCCTGCGAAAAATGGAGGGCCGCCGGTCCGCGCCGGTCGCGCAGATAGGCCTGCAACGGCCCGGGCATCCAATGGAGGTTGATCGCCACCTCGCGCACGTCGGCAGCCTCCAGCGCGCGGAGGGTCCGCTCAATCATCGGGAGGCCCCACACCGGCAGCAGCGGTTTAGGGATCTGTTCCGTCAGCGGCCGCAGCCGTTCTCCGAAACCTGCGGCTAGGACAACCGCCTTCTCACTTTTATTCTGCACGCAAATATCTCGGAATGGTGGGCCCAGCAGGACTCGAACCTGCGACCCTGGGATTATGAGTCCCGTGCTCTAACCAACTGAGCTATGGGCCCGAAAACAGCGACCAGAAGCGAATCAGTTAGAATATGCCAGAAGCGGCGGCGCAAGACAACTCAAATAACGATTACGCTGTTTCTCCCCATCGGACTGTGCTACACTTCGGCCCAATTTGAACGCAAGGAGACTGGCTGATGGAAAAGAAAACCGGAACGTGGACTGAGAAAACAGGGTTGGCGCAGATGCTCAAGGGCGGCGTCATCATGGACGTGGTGACCGCCGAACAGGCCAAAATAGCCGAAGAGGCCGGCGCCTGCGCCGTCATGGCGCTTGAACGCGTGCCCGCCGACATCCGCGCGCAGGGCGGCGTCGCCCGCATGTCCGACCCCGATCTGATCGAGCAGATCATGGCGGCCGTGACGATCCCCGTGATGGCCAAGTGCCGCATCGGCCACTTTGTCGAGGCGCAGATTCTCCAGGCGATCGGCGTGGATTACATCGACGAGTCGGAGGTGCTGACCCCCGCCGACGAGGCCCACCACATTGACAAGAACCGCTTTGGCGTTCCCTTTGTCTGCGGCTGCCGCAATCTCGGCGAGGCGTTGCGCCGCGTCGGCGAAGGCGCCGCGATGATTCGCACCAAGGGCGAGGCTGGCACGGGCGACGTGGTCGAGGCGGTTCGCCACGCACGCACGGTTCTGGGCGAGATCCGCCGCCTGACGACGCTGGCTGACGAGGAGCTGATGGCGTATGCCAAGGAAATCGGTGCGCCCGTCGAATGGCTCCGGGAGACCAAGCGGCTGGGCCGCATGCCGGTGGTGAATTTTGCCGCAGGCGGCGTGGCCACGCCCGCCGACGCCGCGCTGATGATGCAGCTCGGCGTGGACGGCGTCTTCGTCGGCTCCGGCATTTTCAAGAGCGGTGATCCGGCCAAACGGGCAGCCGCGATCGTCAAATCGGTGACCCATTTTCAGGACGCCACCATTCTCGCGGAGGTGAGCCGCAACCTCGGCGAGGCGATGGTCGGCCGGACCGTTGCGCAGTTGCCCGTTGCGGAGCGCCTCGCGGGGCGCGGTTGGTAACATGAAGATCGGCGTGCTGGCGTTGCAGGGGGCGTTTGCGGAACACATCGTCATGCTCCGGCGGCTCGGCGTGGCCGCCGCCGAGGTTCGCCTCGCCGCGCATCTCGATGCGCTGGATGGCCTGATCATCCCGGGCGGTGAGTCGACCACCATCGGCAAGCTGGCCACCGATTTCGGGCTCATCGAGCCGCTGCGGCGGTTCGGACAGGATCGCGCGATCTGGGGGACGTGCGCAGGCGCGATCTTTCTCGCCCGGACGGTCGTCGGCCGCGCCCAGCCGCTCCTCGGCCTGATGGACATCACCGTCACGCGCAATGCCTTCGGCCGCCAGATCGACTCGTTCGAGACCGATCTCGACCTCTCGGGGTTCGGCGAGGGGATGGCCGATCAGCCGCCGTATCACGCCGTCTTCATCCGAGCACCGCTGATCAACGCCGTCGGCCCCGCCGCGCAGGCCATCGTCACGCTGCCCGACGGCCGGATCGTTGCGGCTCGCCAGGGCCGTCTTCTCGCGACATCCTTTCATCCCGAACTGACCGACGACACCCGCTGCCACGCCGCATTTCTCACCCTTGCATCATGACTACACTTCCTCGCGCCGCCCGTTACGCCGCCACGCTCTCTCATCCCGGCATGCCTCAGGCCGTGGGCGAGGCGGCGTGTGCAGACGACTGCCCTCGCTGGTCTGAACGTCATCTGCAGTGTGTCTGGTTCGACGACCGACTCCGTCCCGCGCCGCTCGCCACCGCAGACGGCACGCCGGTCACCGTGCTGGAACCCGGTCGTTGGAACCTCGAGGCTGGCCCCGATTTTCTCGGCGCTACGCTGGAAACCGCAGACGGCATCCGCATCACCGGCGATGTCGAGATCCACGTCACCCCTCGCGATTGGGATGCGCATCGTCATGCGGGAAATCCCCTCTACCGCGATCTCGTCGCCCACGTGACCTATGCGGCCGACCCTCCGCCGGTGACGTTGCCGGCGGACGTTCTTCGCATTTCGCTCGCCCGTGCGCTTTGCGGCAACCCCGCCTTCAGCTTTGATGACATTGATCTTGCGGCCTATCCCCACGCTGTCCTGCCGGTCACGCCGCGCCCCTGTGCGACCGCGTTGGCGGCCAATCCCGACCGGGCACTCACCCTCCTCGATGCGGCGGGCGAATTCCGCATCCAAGCCAAGGCCCGGCGCCTGATGGCCCGGTTCCGTCAGAGCGCCGATCGCCGACAGACCCTCTACGAAGAACTGCTCGCCGCGCTGGGCTACAAGCAGAATGCAGCCCCGTTCCGGCGACTGGCGCAGCGCCTGCCGGTGCGCGACTGGGATCCCGACGCAGGCGCCGCCAACGCCTATGGCCGCCTCCTCGGCGCGGCCGGACTGCTTCCGCCGCCCGACGACAGCGCCGATCCTGCCCTGCGGCCATTCGTTCGCGGACTCTGGGATTACTGGTGGCGCAATCCGGTCGCCGACCCCCTGCCCGCCGACGCCTGGGTTCGCCACGGCCTGCGTCCGCAGAACAGCCCCGTCCGGCGTCTGGCCGCAGCAGCCGCGCTGTTCACGGGCCGCCACACCATCTTGGATCGGCTCGCCACGCTCCCCGCCACCCCGCCGCAGGCCTGGTTCCGTTCGGCCAGTCTCCTTTTCGAGAGCTGCGCCTGCTGGCCGTTTTGGGATGACCGCCTCACGCTCTCCGGACCGCCGACGCCCGGCGCGGGCGCGCTCCTCGGCCCCAACCGCATCGCCGCCATGATCCTCAACGTGATCATCCCGTGGTTTGCCGCCGAAGATCGCCTCGACCCCAACATCCTCGACCATCTTCCTCCCGAAGACCTCTCCGCGCCAGTCCGCGCGACGGCTTTTCGTCTCTTCGGGCGCGACCACAATCCCACCCTGCTCTACGCCAACAACGGACTGCGCATTCAGGGACTCCTCCAGATACACGCCGATTTCTGCCTCAGTGCGCGCGCCGCTTGCGCTGGCTGCCCGCTCGCGGAACGGCTGGGGTAGGGGAGGGGTGAGGGTTCAGGGTTCAGTTCTTGGCGCTCCCTTGTCTCTGTCGGACAGCCTCGTAGAGGCAGATCGCACCGGCCACGGCCGCATTGAGCGAGGCGACTTGGCCGGCCATGGGCAGGCGAGCGATGAAGTCGCAGGTCTCGCGCGTCAGTCGTTTAAGCCCGTGTCCTTCGCTGCCGATGACAATGCCGATCCGATCCTTGAAATCGATCGCGGTGTAGGGCTGCACGTCGTCGCCCTCCATGTCGAGTCCGACCGTCCACAGTCCGGCCTTCTTGAGCATCTCCATGGCGCGCACCAGGTTGACCACACGGGCCACGCGCATGTGCTCCGACGCGCCAGCCGAGGCCCGCACCACCGCCGGGGTCACGCCCACCG
>JBIJDW010000276.1:0-4707 GCA_044343885.1 Kiritimatiellia bacterium | reverse complement strand
GTCGCCGCCCGGCACCACGAACTCCAGAGGCGTCCCCTCGCCCGAACTGAAGCCGGTCGGATTCACAACTTTATCAGCCGTCAGACGGGCATGCTGCCACGGCGATTTCGCATCAGGCCGCACCTTGAAGAAGACCCAGGCGGCGTCATGGAAACTGTCGTATCGATAGGCGTTCGTCCAGGCAATGTCGAACGTCACCGTCGCCGTCTTCGCATCGCGCGGGGCGATGGAGACATTGCTGATCTTCAGGCCGTCTGCGAAGGCCGTAGAGGCGAGAAAAAGCCCTGCCAGTGCCAGCCACTTGTAATTGCTTGTCTTCTTGCTCATTGCGATTATCCCTTCTGTTGTCGGACCCGTCTGACTCGTCCGACAAGTCCGACGACTCTAAGAACCTACTTCTCCACCGGCGCCGTCCGCACGCAGCGCGTGCCGTCATGGATGTCCCCAAAACTATTCAGGTAACTCCTGGCATTAGCTCGACTGGAGATGCGGAGGAGATCGAGACGCCCCCAGGAGATATTGTGTCGGCCAACCGGGCTTCCGCCGCCGCGCTCGCCCAGGCCGATCCCGCCCCAGGGTGCCGGCCCGCCTTCGCCGTGGTTCCCGGAAAAGCCGCGGCAGGCGGCCTCACCGACCGGCACGGCCTTCTCGGGTACGCTGCCAGCCATGTCCAGAATCCCCCAGTACGTCGCACCGGCCGTCACGCGTTCGCTCTGCGGCGTGGCGAAGATACCCACCCGCGTCGGCCAGCCCGGCGCGCCATTGTTGTCGGCAAGAAACGCGTTACCGCGTGTGGCATCCGGACCCTTTTCGCCCACCCAACTGACGCTTTCCGTCTCCTCATTAAAATTGGTCAGGGCATACTTTCCGCCCGCCGGATTCTTCCCCGCGATGCCCGCGATGCCCGTGGTGCCCCAGGGGAACTCATCCGCCACCGGCTTGACCGGTCCACGGCACGCCTTTTCAAATTCAAGTTCGGTCATGGGCCGCAACCCTGACCAGGCTGCGAACCCCCGTGCGCCCTGGTAGGGGATGTAATGACACGGAACGAACGGCATCGTAGTCTTGAAAACCGCCGCCGTGCCAGGCTTGGTCACGGTTCCGCTGACGACAAACGTTTCGCGAGAAAACTGCAGCGGGACCATCGAATCAGGCGTGCCCGGCGCCTGGATCAAGACGCCAGTCCTGGGCGAGAGGTGCGCGCGGTTTGGGTCCTCCATCGCCACCGTTCCCGCCGGCAGCGAGAGCTTCGCGGGGACAGACACTGCCTGATGCGCATACGGCTGCATATTCAGGTACTCCACGTACATAGCCATCGTCACCTCAACCTTCATGCAGTAGAACGCCGCGTACCCCTTGGGGAAGGCCGCAGGCAAGGTCGCCGGCTGGTCACGGTTGAAGTCATCCTTGTTGTTCGGATCCATACCGACCGCGTCATGGTTGTTCAGATACTCAGCCGTATCACCACCCAGTTTGATCGCATGCTCGCCCTCAACCCGGAAGGGCGCATGGCCGGGACCAGCGGTAAACTGTCCGGCAACCGTATTGGTTGTACCGTCGCCCAGCCAGAACGCGCACGGCGGCACGTACACCATCTCCAGCGCCAGCACTTTCACCTCGGCCTTGGCCGGATCAAAAGCGGCCGCTTCGGCTGGCTTATCCGTCGTCGCGTGCATTTCAAACTCGGAAGTGCCCCCCTCCTCCGCATCGGCCCCGACAGGCAACAGCCAGCGCAGGGTCACGCCCTTCCAGTCATTCGGCCCCTGGCCTGCAGCGGCACGGTGAATGAACACGCCCACGCCCTTCTTGCCGTCGTTGCTCTTCCCGACTTCCAGCGCCGCGCCGGACGGAACCGTATGCTTCGCTGCCTCCGCCGCGAGCATGGCATGGCGCCACGGCCCTCCCGGCAGGCGGTACTTCACAAACACCCACGCCGCGTCCCAGTTCTCCAGCTTCAGCTTCTCCTTGCCGCCCGTCTGCGCGGCCTCAACCTCCCACGCCGCACGCCAGGACCAGTCCCAGGCGAGATCAAACGTGATCGTACCAACACCGGCCTCGCCCGACGGCTTGACCGCCACGTTGCTGATTCGCGCCAGATCGACCTTGCCGGAACCCTTGAAGCGGGCAGTGGAGAAATCGTCGGCGAATGCTGAGGCAACCGTGAGCAAAACTGCAAAACAAGCCGCCAGCATGGAGGTTAGACGCGATTTCAATAAACATTCAACATTCAACACACAACATTCAACATTCAATGACTTGCGTCTTTTCATTTCGTACCCTTTCGTTCTCGTGAGGTGCGGATGCTTGCCGCGAAAATACGGATTAATTCCTCAGTCTCCAAGAGCAACGGTTCAATGCGTTGCGTTTCCTGCACCAGTTCAGCCTTTACGATCAGCCGCAACCAGCGCCTCGATTCCTTCAGTTCCTTGAGAGCAACACTGAGCTTATGGATGAAGTCGTCGGGCGACTCAGCCGCCTGCGCTTCACCGTGGTTGGAGAGAGGTGACGTACCCGAACGCAAAAGTTGATCGGCCACGAGGTTACCCGCACGTGTCCTAGCCAACGCCTCTGTCAAATGGATGATCCGGGCCGCATAGTCGAGCAACCGATCCTCCAAATCATACTCACGCGGTGCGGCAGGCAGATCCGTCATGGCATTCCGTTGAATGTTGGGTGTTGCGTGTTGCGTGTTGAATGTTGAATGTTTCACCATTCTTCCTACTCCGCCGCTTCCTTCGGTGCCGTGCGCACGCCGCGCCAGCAACGAGGCTGGATCGGATCGGGCGCCGCTCGCTCGGGCGCCGCTCGCGCGGCTTCCGTGCGGGTCGAGGGATGTCCGTTGATCGGGCCGTAGCCGCCGAGAATCCCCGATCCAACCGCGTCTTCCTGCGGCCAGTCTGCGGGCACGGCCAGTGTGCCATCTCCGTGAGTTCCCTTGAAGGTGCGGCCCTGGGTAGTGGCCACGTTCACGGCCCGTTCACGTGGGGCGCGCCAGCCAGTCCAGTCCAAGACGCCCCAGCACGAGGGATGATCCAGCGTATCGCCGGTCTCGACGGTGGGATCCATCGTGCCGCGTCCGATCTTGACATATTCGAGTTCGCTCATCGGGCGCAGCCCGACCCACGCCGCATAGCCGATCCCATCCCCCCAGGAGAGTGGCGAGTACGGGCGAATCCTATGTTTCTCAGAGCCACTGTACACCGCGTCAGACTTCGGCACGATATAGTTGGTCGGGCTGTATCTCGCCATCTGTTCCGCCGTCAGCGATCTGAGAAAGTCGTCATACTCTCCGCCCTTGATATGGCTCTTCATGCAGTAGACAGCGCCATACCCTTTGGGATAGGCGGCCGGGATCTCGCCTTTGTCTTCCGGCTGCGCCCCGAACCGGGCCCAGAGTTTGCCGTCCTGCTGACCGGTCGGAATCGCGCCCTCGCTGGTCACGGGGTAGGGCTTGCTGTTCTGCGTGCCGTCGGTGTACTGGTAGAAGCGGAACGGCATCAGCTCACCCGTACCCAGATAGAAAGCCCCTTCCGGGATGTAAACCATTTCCACGGCGCAGACGAGAACCTCCACCTTCACGTCCTTCCCGACCCCCTTGTTGGCCGTGAAGTCCCAGACCGCCGTCACATTCGTGGCGCAGACCAGACCATAACCATATTCGGCCCGGCGCACAAACATACCGACAGCTCCCCCTTTATCATCCGGCACCAGAAACTCCAGCGTGGGCCCGCTCTCCTGGCCGTAGCCGACGGGATTGCGCACTTTATCCGCCGCCAGATGCACAGGCTGCCACTCGGTGGAACCTTCCGGCCGCACCTTGAAGAAGACCCAGAGCGCATCGTGGGTGCCGTCCTGGCGCCAGGAGCAAGGCCAATTGAGATCAAACGAAACCAGCGCGGTCTTCGCATCGCGCGGCGCGGTCTTCGCATTCGAGACCCTCACGGCCATGGGGTCGGCCTGCGCCGCGCTGGCGGCGAGAAAGAGCACGCAGACGATCGCCCGCCGCACCGTTCGAACGGGGCTTCGCTCATGACGCATAGTATCCATCCTGATATTTCTCATAACACTCCTTCAGTTGAACCAACAACACTCTGGCGCGGTGGGCCTGAACCCTTATCCTCTCCATTGTCTACCTCGCGCGAAGCGACTTTCCATAAACTGACGGTGATTGGTGCTGGCGCGAAGCAATCGGCAGCGCGAGCCTCTCGTCCTCGTCCTCGAATCGTGAAATCGAGAACGAGGACGACACCCGACACCCAACACCCGACACCCAACACCCGACACCCAACACCCAAACCGATCAGCGCGTCATGTACGGACCAGTTTACGACATGGTTGTGCACTTTTTTTCTTATCTTCGCACAACTGCCACTGCCTGGCAACACGATTTCGCTTGCCATTCAAGAAATCGGTACGTACCGTGTGGCGGCAAGGAAAGGAACCCCGCAAGGGACGGGCCTCGCAAGGGACGAGACTTCCCTCAGCCCCGCAGAGAGTTGGCCATCCAAAAGCAGACAAGAAACGGGCCTTCCCTCAGCTTCCAACACCCAACAACCAACGCCCAACGTCCAACACCCAACGCCCAACATCCAACGCTGGTGTCCCTTTTCCTCTCCATTGGCCTGCGGCGCGGCGGGACGCCGTCGCCCTACCTCGCGCGAAGCGCCTTTCCATAAGCAGGGTTGACAGAAGGCCCGTTTCTAATCC
>JBIJDW010000275.1:0-4720 GCA_044343885.1 Kiritimatiellia bacterium | reverse complement strand
AAGACCGCCTGCGAAGCATCCTCGGCTTCGTGAGCATCCTTCAGCAACCGATGACAGGCCCGGTACACCATGGCGCCGTGCCGTCTCATCAGTTCTCCAAAGGCACCTTCGTCCTGCCGGTACGAGTAGGCCTCCATCAATTCCGCATCTGTCAGGGTTTGCATATCGTGTCAGCGTACCAGAACACTCCTGTTTCCACAATATGCCTGCAGTCGAAAGCAATTCCCAACATTTAATCGTGACATGACAGGGTCTTTTCCTGAGGCGCTTCCGGGTTTGTGGGGGAAAATTGTATGGGTCTGGATGTGATCGGGATGGGTTGAGAAGCCGGGTATCGGGTATAGCGCGGGCATGAAAGCCCCTTTTGTGTTGAGCGGCCCCGCAAGGGCATAGGTGTTAAGCTAAAATGCATTTGATGGTTTCTTAACGGTTTATTGCTCAATGGGTTATAACCATTAGAACAACGCCCAACAACCAACGCCCAACAACCAACGCCCAACAGCCAACGCCCAACAGCCAACAACCAATGGTGGAACTGTCATTTATCCCTTGGAAGTTGGGTGTTGGGTGTTGGGCGTTCAAATCCCTTAACTTAACACCTATGCCCCGCAAGGGACGGGCCTTCCATCAGCCTTCTCCATCATCTGCGGCGCGGCGGGGACGCCGTCGCCCTACCTCGCTTCGCGCATTTCCTGTTCCATCGGGGCGATGCAATCGGGTGGGGTGACGGTGTCCCGCCGCGCCGCAAACTCATAGATTGCCTGTCCCCTGTTTCCTGTCCCCTGTTTCCTTCCTTCCTGGAACGGCCGCAGGACGCGGCCTTGCTGACGCGCGACAACCTGGCGGCGCTGCTGGGGTGAGAGAAGGGGATGGCTGTATTGCCACCGCCCTTCTTCAATCCATGCCATCGGACTGTAGGCTGCTGCCACTTAGCGCCGACCCGCGTCAGGGCTTGGCCGGGGCGGGTTGCTGGAACTCCTTCAGCGCCTGCTGCACCTCCGGATCGGTGCGGAAGGTCGTCCTCAGCGAACGTACAATCTGACTGCGTCGGTCAGGATCCTTCTCGCTGCGCAAGCCGGTCATCAGGTGGTCCTTAAGCACCTTCGCCACCGCCGGATCGCCACTTCTCCCGATATTCATCAACGACCCCGACCAACCCTCGATTCTGTTCAGCACGGCGGGATCCTTCTCTTCCGCCAACCGGCCAAGCAACAGGTCACACGTCTTCTGCCCGCCCTCGCCCATGACCAAAGAATTGACGGTTTCCAAACGCACACGGGCGTCTGGATCGGCCAGCGCTTTCGTCATAAGTCCTAGGGCCGTGGCTCCTTCCGTTCTTCCCAACTCCTTCGTAGCTTCGATACGCACACGGGCGTCCGGATCGGCAAGCGCTTTCTCGACGATCGCCAACGCCTTCTCCCCGCCCACACGGCCCATTGCGAAGACGGCCGAGCACCGCACAGCGGTACTCGTATCGGCGAACGATTTCTCGATAAGTACCTGGGCCTTGTCCCCGCCTACCCAGCCCAACGTGCCGGCGGCATAGGCGCGCATGCTGTTGTCCTGGTTGACCAGCGCCTTTTCGATCAACGGCAGTGCAAGGTCGTCACGCGACCACCCCAAAGCCTGGGCGGCGCTGTAGCGCATGTTAGTGTCCGGGTCGGCCAACGCCTTCTCCAGAAGCGCCAACGCCTTCCGGCCGCCCACGCGACCCAGTGCATAAACAGCATGTTGGCGCACCCCCTCGTGCCGGTCAGCAAGCGCCTTTTCGATGGGAGCCAAGGCCTTCTCGCCGCCCACCTCACCCAGCGTGTCAACGGCCTTCTCACGTACGTCGCCATCCTGGTCGGCCAGGGCCATGGCGAGCAGCGCCACAGCCTTTCCCCCGCCGACATGCCCCAGCGCGGTCACGCCGGCTACGCGCACCTCCCGCGCTTGGTCGGCGAGCGCCCGCGCCAGGACTGCCACAGCCTGCTCACCTCCCGCGCGCCCCAACACCTCGACGGTAGCCTCGCGCACCTTCGCATCCTGATCGCCAAGCGCCTGAGCCAGGACCGTCAGCGCCTGCTCCCCGCCCACATCGCCCAACGCGCCAACCGCCTGGGCGCGCAAACTGGCGTCTTGATCGGCCAGCGCTTTCGCGAGAATTGGCGGCGCCTTCTTCCCTCCCATGCGACCCAACATCTGGATGGCCTCCCGGCGCACCCCGCTATCGAGGTCGGTCAGAGCTTTGCCCAGCAGCTCCAGCGCCCGCTCGCCGCCCGCCCAACCCAGCGCCGTGGCAGCCCGCCAGCGCACTTCTTTCTCCGGATCGTCAATCGCCTTCGCGAGCAAGGCCAACGCCCGCTCGCCACCCAGGAACCCCAGCGCCACCATGGCGCCGTCGTTCCTGCGCAGCCCGGCTCCCTGATGGGCCAGCGACTTTTCGATGAGCGACACCGCCTGCTCGCCACCCACACGGCCCAGCGCTTCAGCGGCCAAACCGCGCACCCGGATCTCAGGATCGGTGATCGCCGTTGTTATGAACGCCAACACGTATGCGCCGACGCCCTCCTTGCTCATGTCGGGATGGCTTTGCGGATCGACGAGCGCCTTTTCCATGAACGCCAGCGCATGCTCGCCGTCCGCGTAACCAAGAGTCCTTTCGGCCCGTCGGCGCACCCGGATGTTCGGGTCGGCGAGCGCCTTCTTGAGCAACGCAAGCGCCTGTTGACCACCTACACGGTCCAGTGCTTCGGCCGCTGCTTCGCGCACCGAAGCGTCCCGGTCGGCAAACGCCTTTTCGATGAGCGCCACCGCCTGATCCCCGCCCACGCGACCGAGCGATGCAACCGCTGCACTGCGGACGGTGGCTTCTGGATTGGCTTGAGCCTTGTCCAGGAGCGCCATCGCCCGCGCCCCGCCCATGTCACCCAGCGCCTTGGCGACGCCACAACGGACCTCCCAGGCATAATCGCCAAACGCCTGGTCGAGCAAGGCCAACGCCTGGTCGCCGCCCATGCGACCCAATCCCTCGGCGGCCGCCTGCCGCACGTAGCGATCCGGATTCGCGAGCGCCTTCGCGAAGCATGCCAACGCCCGGTCACCCGCCACGAACCCGAGCGACTCAGCCACCCGCATTCTCCTCGCCCTATCCTCTGAATCAGAGACAGACCGTGAATCCAACTCGGCGGCCAGCAGGTCAACTGCCGTGTCTTCCAACGTCACCACCGCTTCCCAATTCAACCGGCGCAAACCGGCCAGCGCTTGCCGGACCGTCTCGGCATCCGCGTCTTTGGCGGCTTTGACCAACAGCGGCACAACCCGCGGGTCCCTCATCCAGCCCGCGCGCCAGACCGCTTCGCGGCGGACCGGTGCGTCAACCGACTTAAGGTCGTTGACGACACGTTCCACCTCGGCATCGGCAGTGCTTTCATAGAGTACAGCTACGCCGCCGTCTCGTTCCCAGGCGACCTTGAACCCGCTCGCCGCAGCCACTGCTTCGATCAACTTCCGCCCTTCAACCGGCACAAAACGCAACTCCGCCGGCACCAAAAGATCCGCCGACGCCACCGGGCCCATATCGCCCCACGTTATCGTATCGCGCCTCGACCTGCCCAGCACGGCTACCCGTGGACCGCCCTTCCAGCCCAGTTCATCGAACGCTTCCCAGGCATTCCAGGTGCGCGGGGTGATGACCACCGCAGCCGGATCGGTCCGCGGGGTCTGCGCCGCAGGCGCGTTCGTCGTCGTCACAGCGGGTGGCGCGACCGGCGTCGCCGGTTTCGCCTGATCCTTCGCGACGGCCACCACTGCCGTCACGCCCGCTACGCCCACGACGATGGCCGCCGCGGTTACGATTGCCGCTGTCTGCATTTTTGCTAGGTACATGGCCTTCATCGCTCCCTTCGCCAGCATTGTTGCTGATGTTGTGGCGCCCGTGGCCGTGGCGGTTGTCGCCACGGCAGTTTTCACGGTCGCCAGGATGGAAGGAAGGAGTGTTTCTGGTACAGCCGCCGAGGCTTCGGAGGTGAGCAGGCCGGCGAGCGCCGCGCCGCCGAGCGCGACGCCGCGCTTGGCCAGCCGTTGCCGCAGCTTGGCAATGCCGTCCGTGGCACGCCGATGCAGCGCATCCACCGAACAACCCGCCAAACCCGCCGCATTGTCTTCCCGCCGTCCCTCGATGTATCGCAGGATCACGGCCTGCCGCTGGAGCGATGTCAACGCGCCCAGTTCCCGATACACCAGATCCAGTACGACCGATTGGGATTCGATTGCCTGAGCCGAATCTCTCTCCAATTCCAGCATGATCGCCCCCTCTTCCTCGCGCCGCTGGCGATTCATCCGGCAACGCAACGCATGACGGCAGACATTCCGGGTCACCCCGTAAAGCCAGGCCGTCAGGTTCCCGTTTTTTCGGAGCGCGCCCGCTTGTTTTGCCAGAACAATAAACACGGCTTGCGAGGTGTCCTTGGCTTCGTGGGCGTCATGAAGGAGACGAAAACAGTGCCGGTACACCATAGGCCCGTGGCGGGAGACGATCTGTTCGAATGCCAGATCGCTTCCTTGATCCACGTAAACCTGCAGCCATTCCGCATCTGTTCGTTCTAGTGTCATGTCGGCCATCATACCTGAAACATTCCGCCTTCCACAACATACTTGCAGCCGATGGCGGGTACAGGAGGTCGTGGTTGAAATATTTTTCGATTTCTGGCTCTCTGCGCCGTTGCGAGGGGTCTGC
>JBIJDW010000274.1:0-4730 GCA_044343885.1 Kiritimatiellia bacterium | reverse complement strand
GCCCACAGCTCCACATATCGTTCCAGCGGCGCCGCGAGAGACGTATTGTCAAGCAGCCACACTAGTGGAGCGTAAACAACTTCGATTGCCTTCTGCATGGATCTGGGGCAAGCATTGTGCCATCTTGCGGCCGGTCCAAACATGAGAACGTACAAAACCGGAATCGCTACGATCAGCAGGATGCTGATTCCGCTACCCCTATCGCGATTGTTTTGCTCACTTTGTTCCATCACATCAACTCGTTAATGCCAACGTCAGTTTTGAGGCGATGAGGAAACCGCGCCCGGCGCGGATTCCGAAGTCGCCTCCGAGGCTTTGTTGGAGCCTTTGTTCCTTCTCTTCTTGTCAGCCAAATCCCATGGGAAACAAAGGGTGTCCGTCACGAGGGAGATGGGAAGATCAACTGTGGCAAAGACGACCCAAAGAGTCTTCTCCAAGACGTTGGGACGGTGCGGGCCTCCCGCACCGCGACCGAAACCAACGGGATCGAGTCGGTTCCGACAGTAGGCTATCGTGCCAGTCACATCTGCTTTGGTAGCTGGATACAGGCCCTTCGGTTCGCTTCCGGAAAGGCTTGTGCGCGTTACCACCGTCGCACAACCAGACACAAGTGTCGCCATGATGGCACACATGATCAGTTGAATCATTCCGTTCATCATTTCCTTTGCCGAACGTCAGCGTTCCCGCGCACGGTTTGCCGCGTCGCCGAGCAACGCTTTGTTCGGGTTTTCTATTTCGAGTGTGGCAGTCAGTCCTCTCGCTTCCACGCGAAGTTTCGACACGTTCCCTACGTCCTTCGGCAGTTGGTAGTCTGCGAGATCGAGACGAAAGGTACAGTTGGTCTGTGGAGGCGCTTGCTCAACTCGCAGAACAACCTCACGCTGTGGCGCGACAAGTACGGCGCCTGGTTGCAGAATGACGTAAACGGGTTTCCGCATGGCGCCGATGTGAACGCGTTCTGCCTTCACCAAAGGTGCTTCGTGCCAAGAACCGTCAAAGTAGGACAGTTGTGTGAACTCCCACCAGCCGTATAGGTGTTCCGCGTTGGCCTTCACGGGAACATCACTGCCATTCCGCACAGAGCCAGTTACGATTTTCCTTGATCTAGCGTGATCGCCAAAGATAGCGGTTGCGATTCGTCACCCGCGCGTGCAACGATACCGATCCCCATAGCCATCACTCGTAACAATCTCTTCATTTTGCACTCCGCACGTTGGCGTTCACCATTAGCCGCGCTATCGGCGATAGGCTGGGCCGCCGTGTTGGCCGTTCTCCATTTCAATGTCTCAATGGTCCAATTCTCCACAGCATGAAGAACCCCCACGACACAACTCCGAAGAAGACAAAGGCAATGAGATCCAGCACGAAGGTAATGATGCGTTGGCGAACTCCGAGGCCAGGACGAAAGCACAATGCGATTGGGATTAGCGTGGCGAGCATGATGAGGGGAGATGCAAAGAAAAGGAGTAGTACTCCCGGGTTTGATCGGAACATGCCCAGGCCGATGATCGCGGCCAAAAGGAATGGGGCTGTGTTGACGAAGAATGCGACCCAGTCAAAGGCGATGCTATTTTTCCTGTCGTTCATATTCTGATGGCCAACGTCAACCTTGAGGATGGGCGAGCTTGCGAGCCGTCTCCTCGGGCGCTTTGTTGGCGGCTCCTATCGTTTGCATCTTGAGTATTGTCTTCTCGTTGAAGATGGCTTGGTAGATGCCGTTACCGGTGTCTGATCCCCCGTCGCCTGGGAAAATCATAAGGTATTGACTCGTCTGGAAAATGCCCTTGCGATCAAAATACCTGTATTGAATCGTTCCGGAACCTGCTGACATGTGGGAGTAGAACCAGAGTCGAGTTGTTCCTCCGTGGGTCTCGGTTGCCATGATTCCTGCAAGGAAGCGGTCGATCTGCCTGAAACGATCCTGCCCCACGCCGAGGTAGAGGTTGTACACCAAACCGCCTGTGCCGCCGAGCGAGACCGATTCCGAAAGGATGAGATCATTCGTTCCGTCCCCATTCAAGTCGAGTTCTGCATAGCGTCGCTCCGGATTGAGCGCAGGATCGGTGATGGGCGCAAAGAGTTGCTCTCGCGTCTGAATCTTCTCGTTGGCGCTGACGGCAACCGCCAAGGATAGGCCGAGGAGTATTATGATTGCCTTTTTCATCTCACCTTCTTGCCTCCAAGGGTCGCAATCAGCCTCAACTTGCCCCGTCTGCGGGGCAAGTTGTAGCGCTGAACATAGTGGTTCGGCTCCGTCTCTTCAGTTCAATCGATCCCCATCGAAGTGAACTGAAGATAACGTACAATGTCAGGGTGTTGATGAGGAATCCCGGCCAGTACGGCATCACCGACAAACGTCGATTGGGTCGCGCGCGCAACCAAGACGGAAGCCAATTCGTCTGAAGCCCTCTGCGCAGAATCTCTCCCACTGGCAATTCCCACCCTTTTCGGTAGTTGTGGAACGTGATAGTAGACTGAAAAGAGTACATAGGCCAGCCTCCTCGATAGTAGGCCGGCGTGTGTGTGCCTCTCCAATACAAGAACTGTCCCTCCGCCCCCCGCGCACCTGCAGGAACTGACTCCCAAACACCAAAGCCAGTGGCAGTGAACCACCATCCATCCTGCCCGTATGGCCCAGGGACCATGGGAGGATATCCTCTGTCCATTACCTTGTCTGACGGTGCGGTCCCGCGTGTGTATGGCGACCACAGAATGCATGCCCAAGCTCCCAGTGCGTTTACGAGAACCGCACAGATGACCAGAGCCATATGTTGACGAATGTGTCTCATTATCTCTTTGCAGAACGTCACGGCTCTGTCTCGAAGCGAAGCGGAGTAGGCAGCACTTGCCGGTTCGGAGTCCCCATTGTCCGGCGTTCCCGTTGTCATCTGCCTCGCTTCTGCGCATCGTAGATCTGCTTGATTTCGGCAGCGGTGAGTGGGCGGTGAAAAATCATCACTTCATCAACCAGCCCCGAGTAGAACCCTGGCGAGCCCGTCAGACTTCTCCCAATCGCCGCGTTCGCTCCTTTCCAGTTGCCAGGAACGGCGTTCTGGTTCTCCAAAACCCCATCAATATAGAGTTTCGCGCCCTTGGTGTCGATGGTGGCCGCCACGTGGTGCCACCGGCCGTCTTGGACGTTGGAAGTCCCGAAGAGTGATTCCCCGTCCGTTCCAGTATTGTACCCGATACGAGCACATTGTTTGGGCGGTCCGTGCGGCCCCTCCACGGTCAGCATCCACAGGCTGCTCTCAGAAAAGTGCGTTCCCAGGAAGAACCCCAGACCGGTATTCGCCGGCTTGATCCAGGCCGCCAGCGTGATCTCCGTACCCGCCGGCTGGTACCCCATTTCCACGTAGTCCGATCCGCCGAACGCAAACGCGCCACCGCCCAACCCGTCCGACGTCCACTTCGACCCCTGCGCCGTGCCGTCATGCCCGTTCCCGCTGGCGTCGGCCACCCGATTGCCTTCGTCTTTGTCGAAAGGATAGTAGAGGAACAGCCCGCGCGCCAGGACGTTTGACAGCCCTCCCCCAGACATTCCGACATCAATCCGGCGAATGTGCTCGATCCCGACCTTCACCGGGCCGAAGAGCGTCGCGAGTTCGATCGGCCCAACGGAGAGAACGCCCTTCAGTTTATCCCCATTCTGCAGAACCACGGACGCGGTCTCGTGATCCTCGCCCATCCCCACGGTCAGAATCTGCCCCAACGGAATGTCCATCTTGGCGTAGGGCGTCTGAAGGGGTACCGATGTCACCGTGGGCACCCCGATGACGCGCGAGCCGTCGACCAAATCGAGGTCGAGCCGGATTCGCCCCGGCGTTTGCTTCGTGTCTGCCGGTCCGGCCCAGACCCATCCGCTTGTCATCATGGCCACTACGGTTACGATTTTCGTCCCGATCTTCATCTATTGCCTCCTTCTGATGCGACACTACCACCGTGCCGTTGTTCTCTTAGACGCTTGTCGAGTTGCCTTTGTTCCATCTCCTCTTCCGTACGTCAACGTTCGGGCTGAGGCGCGCCGGGCGCGCCGATAACCTGCGACGCTTGGTTCGCCGCCGTTTGTTTTCCGAGTTCTTCGAGCCACTGAGGCTCCCCGGAACAGCCATCCCAGTTCTGTCGGCTGAACGCGAAGCCGGTCGAATTGGAAAACCACTTCCGCCAAGCGTGCTCGCAGGGGCGGCCAGTGAGTGATGCTTTCACCGTCTTCCCGCTTGTCCAGATTGGGACCGAGAACAGGTGAAGGCTCTTGCCTTCTGAGAGGGTCTTGCACCGTGAGCATTCGTACTGATCTCTGGTGTGTGACAGGCCGATAAGTGCACAACAGCCTATCGCGGCCACCGCGACTGCTCCGATTGCCACTGTGATTCCCTTTTTCATTCCTCTCGGCGAACAAGTTATTGAGCGGTTTCCGTCTATCTCCAAATCGGTGAAGATAGTAGATGAAACCGATTGACATAACAATAACAAACAGGATTATCTCGCCCGTTTTTGTGAACTATCCTGCAGATTGGAAGGATAGGCGACAGGGTAGACGGAACGCCCTGTTCCTTTTCCGCGCCCCCGTCCCACCCATTACCGCGTCGGCGCGTTCTCGCGCCGTCCCCACATACACCCACACTTCCCACACACTTCCCCTCGCGCCCCGCCATCCCGCCGCTCTCCTTTTATCCTACCCTTTTTCCGAAAAGGGCGCAAAAAGGTGCTCAATCGCCGCAGGGCTACCC
>JBIJDW010000037.1:0-14261 GCA_044343885.1 Kiritimatiellia bacterium | reverse complement strand
CGGCTGTAAAACGCCTCCAGCGGCTTGTCCCGCTCGGTGAGCAGGAAGAAGCGTGTCGCGCCGCGCCGCGCTTCTTCCGCCAACCCCATCTGCAGCAGCGCGCGGCCTAAACCGCGCCCGCGCTCCGAGCGGAGCGTGCCGACATTGTAGAGCGCAGTCAGGCCGCCGCACGACACGGCGGTGAGCAGCGCCTTCGGCACCCCCGATTCACGGATGATCCAGTGGCGGGTTTCCATCCAGCCGCCCGCGCCCGGCACGTCGTTCGGTATCGGAACCGCCGCGCCGGGGTCGGGCTCACCCTCCCAGAACGCATCGGCGTAGAGCCGGTTGAAGCTCTCGGCGTCGGCCGCTGTCTCAACCCGCGCGAGCGAGAGGCCGGGCGTCGGCGGCGCCGGGTCGGCGCCGTCGCGCGTCATCCAGCAGTCGGAGCTGAAACGACGCCACGGGGCAGGCAGTGGATGAGACCGGGAGACTCCGTCGCTGTCGGCGAGATACCAGACCGGTTCGCGGCCACGCGCCTCAAATTCGCGGGCGATCCGCGTTTCGTGTCGCAGTGCCAGATCGGCGTCGAGCACGGCAAACAGATTCCACGTCGGTTCGGGCTCGCGGGCGGAGAAGATCCACACGCCCGAACCGTCAGCCGCCCGCGCCGCCTCGTCGATGAACATGCCACGCTGCGCCTCGATGTGAATGGCCAGTAATTCGCGAAACGACGTATTCATGAAAGCAGCGGCTCCAGTCGGTAGCGGGGTAGCATCCGCTCGGGGAGGTAGGAGCGTTTGGAGCGGCGCAAGCCGGGGACGCCCATGTCCTGTTCAATATTGAGCCAGGCGCAGCGGCCTGCCAGATGACGCGCCACGGCCACCCGCATCGTCTGTGCCGCCCCCGGAATGCGCCGGTCGGCCTTTTCAAAATGAACGTTTCCGAGCTCGGGCGTGGTGAAGCTGAAGAGGGAACAGGCGAGAAGCGCGCCGTCGGCGGCGGTGAGTGCCAGGCCTTCCAGTCCGAGCGCATCAAAATGGGTGAAGGCGCGTTGCAGGGCGTCGGCTTCGTCGGACAGCATGCCCGCCGGATGGGCCGAATCGGCTCGCAGGGCGAGATCCAGCGCCTCCTGCCGATTGGCCGGGGTGATTGGGACGCCGCGCCAGCCCGGGACGTGTTCGTCGAAGCGGCGGATGAGGCGCCGGGTGTTCTGGTGGCCACGGCCGGCGAGTTTGGCCAGGTCGGCCGTCCGCAGCAAATAGTCGTCCTCGTCCTCCGTCGTGCTCACCGCATAACGGGCGTGTAATGCGTCGGCGTGGCGTGTGACATAGTCCTGCGGCACATCGCCCCACGCCAGCCGCAGGCCGGTGCGGTTGGCCAGATCGGCCCGTACGGACTCCCCTTCGGCGGGATCGAACATCTCGCCGAAGGGGAACAGCAACGTGCTGACGCGGCGGTTGCAGACCACGCGGCGGCCGGCGATTTCGGTGTGGACGGTATCATACACCCCGCTCCAGATGAAGAGATTGCAGAAGTTGCACTCACAGCTCCAGCGGCCCTGCGCGGCCAGCGCCGCCTCGAACAGGCTGCGCTGATCCAGCGTCACGGGTTGTAGGGGGGTGGCATTCATCACGGCTCAGACCGGCTGAAAGCCTGTCATGCGTGGAATGATAGCATAGCCACCCGCATCGGGCAATTCGCGATTCGCAGAATCGCCGGCCTGTAACGGGGCGCTCAACATTCAACACACAACACCTTCATGTTGAGCAATGTGGGGCGGTTATCCGAACTCCGGCGGAGCGACCCGATCCGCCACGCGTTGCCACCGGCTGCCGCCGGAGGACGGACAGTCATCTATTCCATCAATCTGCGGAAGAAACGCCGGCTCGAAAAGTGGCCGGGACGGGCGAGACGTGCGGTGGCGATGCAGGCAAAAAAACGATGGACACGGGCGCGTGGCGGGTGTATGGTCTTGTAGACGTTGAACAAGGGTGCAACATGCCGACTGTTTTGAGAATCGGTGCTTGCAGATTCTTCTTCTATGCCAATGATCGGAAAGAATTGACGGAATATAGCATATGTGCGATATTTAAAGGGGGCGGCGATGGATAAGCGATATCTGGCGACACGGCAGGTGCGCGAATTCATCGCAGTACAGCGGCCTGAGCTTCAAACCGAGTACGCGAAGTTGGTCGAACGGCTTGAAGCCGATGGGTATTTGATCGAGCCGTTCGGCAAGAAGCTCGATCGGAATCTGTTCGAGATGCGGCTACGGCGAGGGCGTCAGGTGCGGGTTGTGTATTTTTATCACATGGGCAATCGCGTGATCGGTGTGCATGCCTTTGTGAAGAAGACCCAACAGACGCCGCCGCGAGAACTGGCACAGGCGCGGCGGGTGATGCGAAGGATCGGGGACGGCGACTATGACGAATAGGGATAAAGCATTGGAAAGCATGCGTGCGGCGCACGAGGCGCAGGCAGCGGGCATTCGGACCCATCCGGACTTCCGGCGGGTATCTGACGAGTTCGACGTGGAATACGAGGTGGCTCGCCAAATGCAGATGGCGCGCACGCAGGCGGGACTCACCCAAGCCGATCTGGCCCGGCGGATGCATACGACGCAGAGTGTGGTGTCTCGGATCGAGTCCGGGGTAAATGTATCCATTGAGACATTAGCCCGTTTCGCCGAGGCTTGCGGGAGTCGGTTGCAGGTGCAGATGGTTCGCGAAACGGAGGCCGGATATGGAAAACGTTGAAGATCGCCTATGAGTAAGACAAACGACCAGGGCAAAGACGAAGTGGTCAAGCTTTGTCAGTACTAGAATCTAGAAAGTTGTGGTCCGAAAAGGGAAGGGCCATCCCACCCCAAACCCAAACGGAGCATTCAAACCCCATAGCCCGTCATCCGGACCCGCGGCTCCGTTCAACAACATTTTATCCCACATGCGGCAAGAATACGCTTGTTTGCAAACAGCAACCGTCATACACTTGCCGCACGAGGGAAAACAACGCTATTCGTTGGGCTGAAAAATGAAGAGACCAGTCAAAGCCTATTTTGCGATACTTGCGATCCTCAACCTCATCTTGGCATTCGGGCTCTACTCCTGGGCCAACGTCATGTCGTACACATTTGATCAGTTGCTGGAAGGCAAGTCGCTTCCTCCCGCTGCACAGCTTACTCTCAGCCACCCGTGGTGGCCCTGTATCTTCACGGCACTCTTTGCTGCTGCATGGGTTGCTTCCCAAAAAGAAAAGCTCGGCGAACGCGCTGAGCTTCATATTGTTGCATCTGGCCTTATTGTCGAGATTTCCATGATTTTTTGGAACATGCTGTCCGCGGCCATGCCTTTTGTTCCGATGCAATCAAGACTCATACCATGATAGCCCGACAAGAGACGGGCCTTCCGTCCTCCCCAAAACCAAACGAGGCATTCAATCCCCATAGCCCGTCATCCGGCCCTGCGGCTCCGTTCAACAACATTTTATCCCACATGCGGCAAGAATCCGCTTGTTTGTATACAGCAACCGCCATACACTTGCCGCACGAGCGATGAAACGGTATTCGTTGGACTCGGAAAGGTGGAAAGAGGATACGATGATGAGAACATCACTTATACTGCTAACTATGTTATGCTTGGCTCATGCCGCCTTCGGATGGACCGAGGCGCATCTCGCGGCGGCTGCCAAAGTGTGCGAAGTCACGATGAAGGACATAGATCGCCCCCAAGTGACAGGGATTGTGAGCGCCCTACTGCCAGACGCCTCCAGAGAGGGTCTGGATCAGGCAACGGCATTGGTTCTTGAACTTTTCGAGTCTGAGCAATTCCGCAACGACTACGCAAAGGTAATCGCGGACGTGTTCACCGAAAAAGAGTGCCTGAGACTTGTTGATATCCTCGCTGATCCCGTGCTGGTGAAGTTCCGCCGGAACAAGAATCAGTACATGCAGCACCTTCTTTTGCTCGCCGGGAAGCATTTGCTACAGAAGCTTCCAGCCAGGGAGCCTGCGACTGCACCTACGCAAGAAACAGCCATCCTTGGCATATGGACGCGAGAGTACAAGGGAGCATCTCGTGACGGAAAACCATTCTCTATGCAGACGGAAGTGAAGTACAACTCAGACGGAACGGCAGAAGGACGGTTCGTCACGGTTGCAGGAGCAACGACGAACTACAGCGGATACGCGGGCACATGGACCATCGCGGATGATCGTCTGCGTAATACTGTCACCTGGTCTACTGTGCCTCAGCTTCTACCGATCGGCACCGTGACAGAGGACAAGATTATGACGCTCACAGATGAGGTCTTCGTACTCTTGGATCGGAAGACAGGAATCGAAGACAAACAATCGCGCGTGAAGACAGGCAGCAGATACTTCACTCCGTGAGTATCGGTAAGCCTCTCGATCGGCACAACAACCAACTGCACAGTATTTGTGCTCCGCCAAAAACTGTGAGTTGAACCGTCCTCACCCCTCTTCTCCCCCCCCCTCATCGCGTCGATCTCCCTCACCACCCGGCCCATTCCGGCCGTCACTTCCGCTTCGAAGGGCCGCTCTTCGACCCCGCGCAGCGCGGCGGTCACCGCCAGCAGCGCGAGCGCGTCGTAGAACCTGCCGCCGGTCGGCGTCCGCAGGAACGCGTCGAGGGTAATCCGGTCATCCGGACTCCACTCGTGCGCCGGAGCGCGGCGCAGGACCAGCGCCCGCGCGAGCAGTCGCAGCGCCGCCACCGCCTCACGCCTCGCCATCGCCGCCCCCTTCTCCCGGTCCGGTTCCGGGCGTGACCCTCGCCCCCATAGGTGTTCAGTTAAGGGATTTGAAACGCCATTGGTTGTTGGATGTTGGGCGTTGTTCTCGCAGAGATTTGCACGAAATGTGCGCTGGATAATATCTGACTCCAGTTTGCACCAACACTTCGGGCCCGACAAGGGATGCCGGACGCAACATAAAGCGCCATTCGCTCTAAGTGACCAGTGATCAGTGGGCTTCGCACCAAAAGGTGATGCCCGTGGTTATTCACCTGTCATGGGCATCCAACTGACACCTGATCACCGATCACGGATAACTGCGCTTTTTGGGCGATGCTTTACGTACCCCAAGCGGGCGGGACGCCCGCGCTCCCATGTGTCGTAACCGCCATATTGAGAATCGCCCGGCTCGCGGTTATCTGTTTTCAGCCCTCCGGCCGTCTGATACAATGAACGCCGCGCACGATTTCTGCGGCGGCACAGCGGGGTAGATGCAACAGGGAGATCCCATGAAAAGAACAGCCGATCCCATTTTATTCTGCGCCTGTTCGCATGCGGACGCCATTCCGTCCGAGAAGAAACGCGCGGTGGCCGCAGGGCTGGAAAGCTGCGGCCGCCCGGTGGTGATCGTCCCTGATTTGTGCGGCTGCGCAGCCCGGCGTGATCCGGTGTTGCGGGAGATCGCCGACGCCGGCTGCGCGACGGTCATCGCCTGCCATCCGCGGGCCGTGCAGGCACTCTTCGCGTGGGCCGGCGCGCCGCTCGACCCCGCCCGCGTCCAATTCCTGGATATGCGCGCGGAATCCGCCGAGACGCTTCTGGCCGCGATCGCCAGCGGGGGAGGCGCCCCGGCGGCGATCCGGCGTGAACCCGACACGGCTGCCGCCGCCGGGGACTTCTGGCGGCCGTGGTTTCCGGTCATCGATTACGCGCGGTGCGTGAATTGCCGACAGTGCCTCGAGTTCTGCCTCTTTGGCGTCTACGAGACCGAGGCGGACGGCCGTGTCGCGGTCCGCCACCCGGATCACTGCAAGAACAACTGTCCGTCCTGCGCCCGCCTGTGTCCGCACATGGCGATCATGTTTCCCAAAATCGACGAGGAGTCGCCGGTGAGCGGTGCTTCCGGCGACGCGGGGGCGACCGGAAAAGTGCGGCTGACCCGTGAACAGTTGTTTGGCGCCAACGCGCTCGACAAGCTGCGGGCGCGTCAGCAACGTCCGCGCCTGCTCAAGACCGAACACTACTGAGACAACCATGATACTTTCGCTGATCAAACGGATGCTCGTCGAACCGGACACGCGCATTCTCTTAAAATTCATGTACCTCTTCGCCTGGAAGGGGTGCCGGTCCATGGCGGCGTTCCAACGGCGGGCCGTGCGCGGCGGGCGGTCCCCCGCCGTGCTCTTTTTTTCCGTGACCGACCGATGCAACTTGGCCTGCAGGGGGTGCTGGGTCACGCCGGGCCAACCGCCGCGCGAACTGGCTCCCGAAGCGCTGCACGCCGCGATCGGGGAATGGAAGCGCGAAAACCGGTCGCATTTCTTCGGATTGCTGGGCGGCGAACCCCTGCTGTATCCGCACCTGATGGAAATTCTCGCTCGACACAGCGACTGTTATTTTCAGATCCTGACCAACGGCATGCTGCTGGACGACGCCCGGGCCGCCGCCTTTCGGCGCCTGGGCAACGTGACGCCCCTGATCAGCATCGAGGGCGATCAGCCAACGAGTGACGTGCGGCGCGGCGCGCGCGATGTCTGGCGACGCGGCATGGATGCCATCGAGGCCTGCCGTCGCAACCGACTGATCTTTGGCGTGGCGACCAGCATCTGCAAGAACAACCTGGCCGATCTGGCGTCGAATGCGTTTGTTGAAGACATGATCGCGCGAGGCGCGCATTATCTGTGGTACTACATCTATCGCCCGGTCGGCCCCGATCCCGCGCCGGAGCTGGCGCTTGACGAGGCCGACATTCTCAGGTTGCGGCGCTTTTTGGTCGAGGCCCGCTGCCGCTATCCCATCATGCTGGTGGACGCCTATTGGGATGCCGACGGGCGCGCGATTTGTCCTGCCGCCGAGGGCATTAGTCACCACATCGGCCCGGGGGGTGACATCGAGCCGTGTCCGCCCGTGCAGTTCAGTTGTGAGAATATCCACGATGGAAGCAGCCTCAACACGCTGTTTCAGAACTCCGTCTTTCTGGAACAGTTCCGGCAGCGAGCCGCCGTCGAAGGACGCGGATGCATCCTGCTGGCCGATCCGTCCGCTTTGCAGGACGTGGTCGATGCGACGAACGCCCGTGACACCAGTGGCCGCGGTTCAGGACGGTGCGAGTTGGCCGCGATGGGCAGGCGGCCCTGTCACGATCTGCCCGGTCAGGAAATTCCTGAGAAACATTGGTTGTACCGGTTCGCCAAGAAACGGTGGTTTTGGGGATTTGGAACCTATGGATGATGCGATCATACGGGACGCGACGGCCGACAGGGCGCAGGCGAGGGAACGGCAAATCCGGCATTGGCGGGAATTGCGTCAGCACGCCGCTTGCGAAGTCGCCGGACTGAAGGACGTGCCGCCGTTTTCGTTGCGGCATCTCGTGGCGCTGGCTCGATCCCTGGCGGAGCGAATCGGAATCTGCGACGAAACCGACATCAAGCTGCTGGCGATCCTGATCCACAACGAAGCCTGGCGAGAGACGGTTTCAGGGATCCCGTTCAGCAGGCGGTTGCTCTTGCTGCCGCAATGCCTGCGGTCGCGCGATACGTGTCCGGCGGGCCGGGACGAATACGGATTGCTCTGCGACGCCTGCGGACGCTGCGCGTTGGGAGCGCTGCAGAGCGAGGCGACGGCGCTGGGTTATGCCGTCCTGATCGCCGAGGGCGCGGAGGCCGCCGCCTGCATGCTCCGGGAGGGGCTTGTGGACGCCGTCATCGGCGTGAGCTGTCTGCCGGCCTTGGAGCAGACTTTTTCGCGGATCGCCGACGAAGCGCTGCCCGCCCTGGCCGTGCCGCTGCTGCGCGACGGGTGCGACACCACCGACGTGGACGTGGAGATGCTGCTCGAACACATTCGCCTCACCCGCCCCGCCACCGCTGCGACCGGACTCTCCGTGGACGCCGTGCAGGCAGCGGTGCAGGCTTGGTTCGAGCCCGAGGCGCTCCGCTCCCTACTGGGAACCGAATCCAGCCACGCGCTGGAAATCGCGCGGAGGTGGCTGGCCGGATCGGGAAAACGCTGGAGGCCGCTCCTGTCCGCTTCCGTGTATTACGCCCTCCGGGATCCCTCCACCGATGCCGCGCCGAAACTGATCCAGACCGTCGCCGTGGCTGCGGAATGTTTTCACAAGGCCTCGCTGATTCACGACGACATTGAAGACAACGACGATTTTCGAAACGGCGCCCCGACCCTGCACCAGGAGCACGGCGTGCCCATTGCGCTGAACGCGGGCGATCTGTTGATCGGGATCGGCTACCGGCTGCTGGCAACCTGTGCGGCGGACGAATCCGCCCGCCTGCGGATGCTGACGGCGGCCGCGATGGCGCACTGCGGCTTGTGTGTCGGGCAAGGCGACGAGCTGCAGTGGCGAGGCCGATTGGACGTGCCGGCTTCTGCCGATCTCATTCACATGTTCAGCCGCAAGACGGCGCCAGCCTTTGAAGTGGCCATCCTGCTCGGCGCCATTGCCGGCGGCGCCGATGCCGTAACCTGTGCGGCGCTGGCCGACTTCAGCCGCGCGCTGGGCATCGCCTACCAGATCGGCGATGACCAGCAGGATGTCGAACAGGATGCAGCCGGAGACCGCGCCTGCGGGCTGCAGCCCTCGATGATGCTGGCGCTGCTGTGCGACAGATGCACCGCCGCCGAACGCCGGGAGATTCAGGATGCGTTGCGCGAGGCGCCCCGGGCCGGCCGCACGCAGTCCTTGACGCGCGCGCTGTTTGATCGGTACAGTGTAGCCGCCGCAGCCGAGGCGTTGCGGGAAGACTACCGGGACCGTGCGTTGCAGGCGCTGGCCCCCATTCGCGTCGTCAGCCTGAAGAGCTTGCTGACGCGTCTGGTCAAACGCATTCTCCCCCGAACGGAACGAGACGCCGATGTCCGCAAACATCCGCCTGCCTGATATTATCACCACCGCCGCCCGGTCCCGCGTCCTGATCAGTTCAGAGGGCGCGGATCGAGTGGCCGTCTTTATTTTGTCGGCTCGCGGCGCGAGCGGCCTCTTTTGCGACCGGGCCGGCCGGCCGGATCTCTACTACACGGTCTTCGGACTCGGGGGGTTGGTCGCACTGGGAGCCGATTTGCCGCAACCCCGTGATCTAAGGCCCGGACTTGACGCCGGGGACGGTGCCGCGGCGGGAACATCGTTCATCGATTGTGTTTCGCGCATCCGGTGTCTTCACTGTCTGAGCCTGCTGGGCGATGCGCAGCCGGGTGATGCGCGGCGATTTGAACAGACTGTCGCCCGTCTGGACCGCTATCGCAGCGCCGACGGCGGATACTCGCATGAACGCGAACAGGCCGCACGAGGGACGGTTTACGCCGCCTATCTTGCTGAGCAGGCCCATCGGGATGCGGGAATCGCCTGGCCCGATCCTGAGCGAACGATCGCCTCGCTCGACACACTCCGCACACCTGACGGCGGCTACACCAATCATTCCGGAACGCCGTGCGGAACCACGACCGCCACGGCGGCTGCCGCCGTGCTGCTGACCCGTTACGGAAAACGCGGGCAGGCGCGGCAGGCGATGGACTATCTGGCGAAGCTGCGACATCCCGACGGCGGCTACCGTGCGGCACCGTCGGTGTCGTTGCCCGACTTGCTCTCGACCGCAACCGCACTCTACGCCGAAAGCCTCTGCGTTCCGCTCACGGAGAAACCGCCTTTTCTCTCAACCACCACGTTCATTGAAGGCCTTTGGCACAACGATGGCGGATTTCGTAGTCATGCCGCCGATCCGGTCTCCGATGTCGAATACACCTTCTATGCGCTGCTGGCTCTCGGTGCACTGGATGCCATCCATCATTTAAAACCAGACATTTAATCTTGTGTCCATTCTCACACTTTCGAAAGTGTGGGAATGAGATCGTTCATTTGCTAGACAATACATGGTTTATGAGGCATAATTCCATTCCCACACTTTCGAAAGTGTGGGAATAACAAATAAGGAGACATCATGACAACAGGACACGAAATGACGCCGACGCTGTGGCGAACCTGCCGGGTCTTGGCGAACCCGAAGCGACTGGCGCTGATTGGGGCGCTGATCGGGAAACCACCTCAGACGGTTGGCGCGGTCGCGGTGAGTTGTGGCCTATCCGATGCGGTCTGCAGCCTGGGGTTGCGCCAGATCCAGGCACGGGGACTGTGTCGGGCGACCCGGACCGGGCGCTGGGTCTCCTATGCGCTTGATGCCGACCCCCGCGTGCTCCATGCGCATGCGTTGTTGAGCGCACTGGTGCCTGCAGTTAAGGCGTGCCGCTCGAACTACGAGCCGTTGATTGCGATGCTGACGGCCTACACTCATCCGCGCCGGATTGACATCGTTTCCACGCTGCGCCGCACAGGTCCCTGCACGCCTGAAAAGCTGGGCGTACACTGCGGCATTTCCCTCGCTGCGCTTTACCGGCATCTGGACAAGCTGGAACGCCGCAACGTGCTGCAGCAAACGGAATCGTCCGTGTCTTTGCGGCACCCACCCCACCCGTTTGCCCGTATGTTGCTCGCGCTCGCCTACGACACCCCCGGTTCAGACGGGATCACACACTGACCGTATCCGTACAACGCGGACGCGCCCGAGAATTACGGTTGCATCCATCCGGCATTCAATGCTAAAAAGGCGATGTCGAAAGGCCATCCGGCAGCGGCAAGACGCGTGTGAGCGGCGGTTCGTATACCCCGTATGCCGTGTTGTGACGATCAAAGAAAGTGAGAATCCTATGACCGTGACCCAGCCTGGCGAGGCCAAGCCGCGCATCAATCTGCCCATCCGAGCTGCCGTGCTGTACGGCTGGGGAGACCGGCCCGGTGACGCCTATATGGCTGCGGTCCGGGCCTGCCTAAGTCCTCAGGACACGATGGAGGCCGTCACGCCGGAGCACTTGGCGGCGGGCGCATTCGATGTTGTTTTTGTGACCCAGGTGTGCGGGTATTCCTCCCTGCCTGAGCAGATCGCGGCCGCCGGATTGCCAGCGCTCTGCCTGGAGCCCCATCGCGGTTTCCACGCCTACCATGCCGCGTTCAATGACGAGTTGCGCGCTCGCGGCGGGACGGTTCTGCCGGCCCGGTTTCCCGAAGAGATGGAGGCCTCGATCCGCGCGGTTCGCAGCCGCCGCGCGCTGCGCGGCGCCAAATTGCTGGTCGTGGAGCCTGCGGGCAACGCGCGGCGGATCGCGCAGATCCAGACGTTTGCAGCGGGATGCCGCGAGCGGATGGGAGTCGAGATCGTGGTGCGCGACACGGCCGAGTTGCACGAGCGGGCCCTGGCCTGTGGCGATGCCGCCGCCGACGCCGAGCTGGCCCGGTGGTACGCCGATGTTTTTGAAGGGCCTGGCGAGATGGGACCGGCTTACATGCGGGAGGCCGCCAAGCTCTACCTGGCCGAGAAGGCGATGCTCACCGAAACGGGGGCGGTGGGGATTACGCCGCAGGATATCGGAGGGTTTCTCACGATTCCCAAGCCCGTGGTCATGCCCAACATCACGTACGGGCCGCTGGCGTTTGACGGCTACCTCGTCTGCGAAGAGGGCGATGCCGAGGCCCTGACCACGCAACTGATCCTCCATGCCACCCTCGGCGTACGAACCACCATGAGCAATCTCTATTTCGCTTACCGCGACCGCTTCGCGGCATTGGCCAGTTACACGGATTACACCGATGAGATGACGCTGGCAGATTGCCGGCAGTGTTTCGCCGACAACCGGGTGACGATGAGCCACTTCAGCACGGCCGGAGTGATTCCGCCGGGGATGATGGTGGAGTCGCGCTACAAGGTGCGCGAAACGGTGCCGGCCTGGCCGGGACAGGCCATGATCTGGGCCACCCCCAAACTGGGACGCATGGTGATGGCGCGACTGGGCGGACAGGCGGAGCGCGTGCATCTGGAGTATGGCGAGGCCGATGGACTGGGGTTTGGCGACCAGTATGGCTGGTATCGCGGCCGCTGGTTTATCCGCCTGCCCGATGTCCGGTCTTTTGCCGCACGCTGCATGCACCATCATTACGCCGTGGCACCCGATTCCGGCGATCATCAGGCGCTGGAAACGCTGCTGCATACGCTGCTCAAGCTCACGCCCGTGTGAGGCTCACAAAATAGGCCCTGAATGACAGGCGGGCCAACCTATCCTGGAAACCCATCATGATCAAGCCGGAAGATGTCGGACAGCGCATCCGCGCGTTGCGCATGCGCCGGGGGCTTTCGCTGCGGGCGCTCGCACTGAGGTCCGGTGTAGCCGTGAGCTTTCTGTCGAAGGTCGAGGCCGGGCGGGGCTCGCCGACACTGGCCACCTTGCAGAAACTGCTTGAGGCTCTGGAAACCAGCATGCTGGAGTTCTTCGCCGTGGTTGCCTCCGGGCAGGATGACGTGATCGTGCAACGCCGGGCCAACATGCAGGCGCTCGACGACGGCGACAAACTCTGGCGCTTCCTGTTTCCCAACCATCGCGACATCCAGGCGATCATGACCTATGAGGAATACCGCCCGGGCACCCGGAATGCGGAGCAGGAGCGTCATCCATCGGACACCTGTGGCCTGGTGTTGAGCGGGGCGCTCACCCTGACGGTGCCGGACCGGCCGCCGGTGACTGTCAAAGCCGGCGATAGTTTCTATATACGCGCCGGGACCTCTCACACGGCGGTCAACCGAGGGCGTTCCCTGCTCCGCCTGATCGCGGTCGAAATACCCCGCGCGGTGGCTTCGCGCGCTCACGTGCAGTGACCGGCGTTCGCGGTCGCATGCGCTGCGTACCTGCAGAATGCGGTTTACACCTGCACGCTATTGAGTTATAGTGTGCACCTTCATAGAGAAACACCTTTCACGAGGAGCATGCGATGAATGAGAAGCTGGCGATTGATGGCGGACCCCAGGCAAAAACCACACCGACGATCCCGATGTATCCGGGCGGATTGGACATCGGCGACGCGGAGAAGGCGCAGGTCTTGGAAGTCCTCGACCGCAAGTACCTCTTCCGCTACTACGGACCCAAGGATGTGCCTTCCAAGGTGAACGAATTCGAGAAGGCCTTCGCGGCGTACATGGGTGCGAAGCATTGTTTGGCGGTGACCAACTGCACCTCGGCGCTGATCGATGCACTGGTGGCGGTCGGCGTCGGCCCCGGCAGCGAAGTGATCGTCAATGGCTACACCTTCTTTGCCTCCTGCGCGGCCATCGTCGCGGCCAAGGCCGTTCCGGTGATTTGCGAGATTGACGATAGCTTGACGATGGATCCCGCAGACCTGGAGCGGAAGATCACGCCGCATACCAAGGCGGTGATCTGCGTGCACATGCGCGGCGCGCCGTGCGACATGGATCGCATCGTCGCCATTTGCCGCAAACACAACATCAAGCTGATCGAGGATGTCGCGCAGGCCTGTGGCGGCACCTACAAGGGACGGCGTCTCGGCACCTTCGGCGATATCGGCTGCTTCAGTTTTCAATATCACAAGATCATCACCGCCGGTGAGGGCGGGGCGTGCGTGACGAACGATCCGCTGCTCTACAACCGGCTCATGGGCTACCACGACACGGCGGCCTGCTGGCGGCCGGACCGCTTCGGTGAGGAGCGCTACCAGGGCGAACTGTTCTGCGGGGTGAACTACCGGATGAGCGAATTGACCGGCGCCGTGATGCTCGCCCAGCTCGGACGGCTGGACGGGCTGCTCGCCCGGATGCGCGCCAACCGGAAGCGAATCATGGATCAGATCCGGGGGCTGAAGGGGCTGACCTTCCGCCGCCTGAACGACGAGGCCGGCGATACCGCGATCTGTCTGATGTTTAACGTGAACGACCGCGCCAAGCTGACCGGTTTTGTGACCGCGCTGCAGGCGGAGGGCGTGGCAGCCGCCGGTGTGTTCAACAAGGGCATTCCGGATTGGCATATCTACAGCCACTGGAAACATGTGCTCTCTCAGGCCACACCCACGGCCGAGGGGTGTCCGTATCGCTGCCCGCATTATAAGGGCGACGCGCCGGCGCATTACAGCACCGACATGTGTCCCAATACCAATGCGTTGCTCGCCGGCATGGTGCATCTGGATATTCCCTCCCAGCTTACGGACGCCGATTGCGACATGATTGCCAAGGGCATCCGCAAGGTGGCGGAAGCGCTGCTGTAAGGATTGCGTACCGAAAAACGAAGAAGGAGCCGCACTATGAAGTTGGATGTTTGCTTGGAGATGGTTTTTACGAATCTCCCGTATGATCAGCGTATTGCGAAAATCGCGGCCAGCGGGTTTGACTGCGTGGAGTTCTGGTTCCATGACGGCACGTTCAACGGCGCCGACTGCGCGGGAGGCGCCAAGGACGCGAAGACGCTGAAGC
>JBIJDW010000273.1:0-4733 GCA_044343885.1 Kiritimatiellia bacterium | reverse complement strand
GTCTCATCTGGGGCGACGCTGGCGCCTTGATGCGCGCTTACGACATCGACCTGATCACGTCCTTCCCCAACTCGTTCTATCGCGTCGCGGCGATGAACTACACCGGCCTGTCCGCCACGATGGTGCCCGCCATCAGCCCCGTGGGTTCCGGCGATAACCCGTGCTTGGACCGGCAGATGCTTGGGGTGGCCTTGCTGCACGATTTCGGGGTCACCCCCGGCGGTCCACTGTGCGCCGCTGGTGGCGGCATCAGTTACGTGGCGATGGAACACAAGGAACAGGCCGTGCGGCTGCTCGGACGGCTGGGCCAATTCGGGTTTTTCAGGGATGCCGACATCGAAAAGCTGCCGTTCTGGCGCAATGACGCCCAGGTGCGCATGGGCGACAAGCCCGGCGACGAATCGAAGGTGCGTGTCACCGTCTATCGCCGGCCGCTGGACAACGGCAAGGGCTACAAGGCGATCTTCGTGATCCTCAACGAGTCCGATGGCGACGTGGAACTGCCGCTCGATCTGCGCGATGCGAAGCGCCTGCTGGGCGGCGCAAACACACTGAGGCGCAGCGATGTGCTGGGCCGCGCGGCGGTTCCCGCCGCGCTTCAGCAGGCGTGGCGGGCCTCCGACGGCAAGTCTGACGAGCTGGCGCTGATGGATCTGGAGACAGGCAAACTCATCGCCAAATCCGGCGACAAGGCTGGAGACAAAGCTGGCGAGCGTTATGGACCGGTGTACGTGCCGTATCATGATTACCGGGTATTGTACGGAGAGTGCGAGAAGTGAGTGTCGGGAGGATGACCAATGGAGAAAACACGATGAAAACACGAAGAAACATGTTGCAACCCTGTATTTGTCGCCGCCTGGCAACATCGTTCGCCGCCGCGACCCTGCTGCTGGCCGCCGCCACGACGCGCGCCGACATCGCCGTGTCGAATCGGGTGGTCACCACCTTCCGGAACGTGATCACGGTGGACGACACCGGGTTGCCCGCGCAAATCGAGATTCGCGCGCTGACCAACGATCTACCGCTGGTCTGGCGGGCGGAGAAGGAACGGCCCGCCACGCTTATCAAGCGAATCGGCCGCGGTCCGCAGCTCGCGGCGCCCCTGCGCCTCGAGGCCGTTATCGACAAGGTAACGTTTGTGGCCAAGGCCGACGCGCCGGCCGAACTTACCAAGACCGACAAGGGCTTGGAAGCCGCGGGGACATGGCAGGCCGACAAGCTGAAGGGGCGGCTACGCATCGTCTACGCGGAAGACGGCTCCGTGACCGGTCAGCTGACCTATGACGCCAAGGGGACCGATCTCGAACGGTTGGATGTGGTGATGGAACTCGACGGGCCTGTGGATACGGCTATTGCCGGCAATCCGGACGGATGGGCCACGGAAAAATCCCTGCCGCCCGAATACGGGACTCTGGGTTCAAAGTCGGGGGTGCTGTGGTTGAACGGAAAGAATCCGGAAGGCGACGGGAAGCTCCAGAAAGGGCCGGTCACGCACTTCTTTCTGGGTAATGGCGACCGCGGATTCACCTGGCTGGCCGGAGAGGGGCTTGTGCTGGATAATGACGCGCCGTCCATGAGCGTGGAGATCAGCCCCGAAAAGGTCATCCAGTGGAAGATTGCCCTGGTCAACAAGTCGCCGCGCGGCGGCGAGAAAACGGCGAATTTCACCTTCCTGATTCATCCCGCCCGGGCCAAGGCGGCTGACCGCAGATTGACGCAATGGCAGCCCTGGTCTGAGAAAGCGGCCACGCCGACGCTCGATGCCGCAGCACGCGGCGCACTCGCGGGCACCAACGTGTTGGTGCGCGCGGAGGCTGCTTCCGTCTGCGAGGTCGCGGCCGCGCGCGCCTTGCTGGAAGGTGTGGCCGGCGGCGAGGCGTTGGATGCCGGGGCCACGCTGGCCGATCGCTTTCCGCTGGGGTTGTTCCGCTATCTCGCCGCCCCGCACACGGCGCTGGCGGCGCAGTTGCGCCCCAATGCCGCGACGCTGACCTCCGCCGGGGCGTCGGCGGCGCCGGACCGCATGGCCCTGGGCCGGGCGCTCTTGCACGACATCGGCGTCGATCTGGGCGGTCTCGCCGACCGCGTGGGCGCGGCGGATGTCGCGCGCGCGCTGGAGGAATTCGGCTATTTCGAGAGCGACGGCCAGACCGAGTTCCTGCCTTACTGGCGCACGGAAGGCATCTTCCACTTCGGCGAGGATTTTGAGGCCGATGCCGACAAAGGGTTTGCCGTTACCGCGGAGTCTCCGACCGCGCGCACGAAGGTGTCCGCATTCATCCGGTCGACGGGTGTTGAGAAAACTCAATACAAGGGCGCCGTAAACCGTCGCAAGACCCTCTTTGTGCTGGTCAACGAAGGAACCCAGGCCGCGCGCGAGTACCTCATTATCCAGAACCCCCAATACCTTTTTGGTGGGCCCAACAAGGTCCAGGTCGAGCAAATCTACTCGCAGCTCGACTTTTCCTGCCTTGCAGCGGATGGCGACTGGAACCGCGGCCGGGTTGAAAGATCCATGCCGGAAATCTACAGTCGCGCGGGGACGGGGCGTGGCGCCAAGCCAAACGTCGGCAACAGGATCATCTATCGGGCTCACATGAGCGAGCTCATGGATCTGGAAACCGGCGGCTTTGTGCGCATGGGCGAAAAGGAAACCAAAATCAGGGGTAAGTTCGCCGGCGATGCTTTTCTTAAGAACGGCTGGCAAATTTATGGCCCGGTCTATGTTCCCGCCCGCAGCATGCGTCTGCTATATGGCGCCGGATCCATGGTGTTGCCGCAAGGTATCGCCGGGCGGGTATTTGATCGCAAGACCGGCAAACCGCTTTCCGTTCCGGTGCATGTCTTCGAGGGAACGTTCCAGGCTTCCGAGACGCCGGCTGCCGACAAGGATCGCCGGTTGCTGGTCACGGTGCAGGCCGACAAAGACGGCAGGTTTCGCTGTCCCGGCATTAGCAAAGGGACGGTTGTGGCGGAGGTGGCTGGAAAGATGGTTCCAGCGCAACCCCAGCGGACGATCGGAAATTACGAGCCCTGGGAGGGGACCACCGGTAGTGGTGCCTGGCCCAGTTTCGATCTCGGTGAAGGCGTCATCTTTGACGATAACAAGTTCGGCGCTGCCGGAAAGTGGCTGGACGTGCTGATCGAGGTGGATACGCCCCCGGCGCCCTGACACGCGCGTCCAGGCGCAAACGGTCCCACGGCTCAAAGAGGATACTGTACAGGTTGCGGCGAGGAAACTGCGCAGGTGGTACGGGTCGGTTGACGACTACGGCGACGACTACGGTGGACGAATTCGGAATTTCCCTCGTTATCCGTAGTCGTCGCCGTAGTCGTCAACTGGGTTTTGCCGTCGCGAGACGTGTCCTGAGTAGTTACGCGGCGAGAATGAAAGAAAGGACCAGCAATCATGCCGCACGGAATCAGACGATGGGTTCTGGGTTTGATGGCGACCGGACTGACGACGCTGACGCTAACGGCAGCGGATCAGGAGGCTTTCTTGCTCAAACTTGGCGCGGTCAAGGTTGACGGCGATCTCTTCGAATGGAACGCCGCAGTCACCGTGCCGGTGCGTTTTGCGTCGTGCATCGCGCAGCGCAGAGCCAGTCACACCTGGAGCGGGCCGGCGGATTTCGGCTTGGAGTTGTTTTGCGGCTGGAACGACGATGGACTCGGCCTGGCAGGACTCGTAAGCGACGACGATGTCCGGAACAATCGTCCGCCCAAGGATCCGCATTGTTGCGAGGAGGACTGTGTGGAGATCTTCTTTGACGGGCGGACGGGTAACTTCATGACGCCGCCCTACACAAAGGGCGCCTCCCACATGCTCCTGCGGCCGCCGGTCGGCGGCAAAGGACCCGTCATGCAATTTCACGCTGGCATGCCTGAAGACATCCGTCTGGCCGGCAAACTCGTGCCGGGCGGGTGGACATTCGAGATTGATGAAGTGGACCCTCATCGAGACGGCTTCGAAAGGCGTAACACGAATAGCGGTAGGTGAATGGAAGGGAGCAGAATAACTACTCAGGATACGTCTCGAGACGGCAGAACCCGGTTGACGACTACGGATAACGAGGGGAATTCCGAATTCGTCCACCGTAGTCGTCGCCGTAGTCGTAAACCGACCCGTACCGCCTGAGCAGTTACGAAGCAGATAAGAGGCACATCATGAACCACCAACGAATTCTGAATTCCATACGGGTTATTGCGTTTGCTTGCGGTTTACTGCTGTCAGGCGCAGCGCGCGTTCTGGCGGAGAACCCCTCGACAGGGATCGGGGTGAACGATCCGGCGGCGCGGTTTCGCGGCGCGCCGACGTACGACCTGCTGGTGACGAACGTCAGTTGGAAGGTCGTCAACGCGGACTACACCGAGGTGACGTTCGACCTCTCGTGGTCCTTCTCTTGGCGCGCGAAGTGGACGGAGCCAGCGGAAACGAGTATCACCCACCAGCCGATGGAGGTTGAGAACTGGGATGCGGCCTGGGTGTTCGTCAAGTTCCTGCCTGAAAAGGACTCCAAGGAAAGCCTCGAGCGCAACCACTGGCAACACGCGACACTCGCGACGGCCCCGTCCCTGCATGTGATGCCCGCTGGCGCGACGAATTCCCTGCGCGTGTCCGAGGATGGCAGCCGGGGAATAGGGGTGTTTATCTACCGCGATGCGATCGGACACGGCGCCAACAATTTCAAGGGCGTTAAACTCCGCTGGCAGCACGGCGCCGACAAGGTGGA
>JBIJDW010000272.1:0-4734 GCA_044343885.1 Kiritimatiellia bacterium | reverse complement strand
ACTTTTAAAAGCAGGACGGCTTGATTCCAGTACGGACCGGGGCTGTCGACGTACTCTTGCTTGATCAACCGATAAGAATCGGTGCGATTCTCCTTCCGCTCGGCGAGCAGATTCAACACGGTCTGCCCCGCACGAACCTCGGCTGTTTGAATAGATACCTGTCCCTGCGCATCGATGGGTTTCTTTTTCAGCGTCGCTTTCATCTTGGCCACATCGTCAACGCGCGCATGCAGACACTCGGTCAGAAAGACCTCGACCGCCCGCTCCAGCACCGGATCTTGCTTAACCCGACCGCCGACGCCGGTCGGTGATCCCCCCGTGGTGGCACATCCCGCCAGCATCAGCGCGGTCATTACCACCGCGCACACGGCGACGCCAAAACCCGCTCTGCCTGAGTGATTCATTAATCCGCGCTCCCTTCAGCATCTGCCAGAAAAGTCGGCTAGGAGAAAATAGTACCAGATATTTAGTATGCCGTGTGAAAATGATGTCGGGGGCATCAGATTGCACGACTGGGCCAAAAAAGCCGGCGAACCTCATCGGTCCGCCGGCTGGAGCAATCAGCGTGTCGTCTGACTTACTTTTCCATGGCTTTATCGACGCTATTCTTGGCGTCATCTCCAGCCTTCTCGGCCACCTTCGCCGCGTCCACTGCCTCCTTCTTGACCTGCTCGGCGGCGCCACTCATCCGCTCCGTCAGCGTGGGCTCCTTTTTCTTGCAGCCCGTGAACGCGACAGCGACAGCGGCTACCAACGCAAACATGACAATACGCTTCATATGTGAACTCCTGCTTGTTGTTGAACTCACGACGTTTTACCGTCGTATCTTGGGGTGAAAATGAAACCTGATCATCCTCTCCCCAAAAATCCTTTACTGGGTATCCCCTTTACTCTAGCGAGGTCGTACCTCAGACCGACGGGCTTTCGCGGCCATCGTTCTCGTCCTCGTCCTCGTCGTCGTCCTCGATCGCATATCGAACCCGGTCTTCCCTGACCTGAGTGACGGGGGAGAACCGGTCCACCAGTTTCGAGAGCATGGAGACGACTCGAACCAGCAACGATTTACCATGCTCAATGCGTTCTTCCGTACAGGCACGCTTGGCGACCAAGGAGTCGAGGCATGCTGCACACTCGGTGGCCGACCCGCGGGCATCGTCGAAGAACTTCGCTCGTGTCTTCATCTGCCGCTTACCATTGCCCTCAGCCGTAAGGGGATACCCAGTAAATCCATTTTTCCCTTCAGGCGTTTCGACTGTGACGCCGCCAACAGAAACAGCCCCGATTCTCTTCACCGAGTCCGGCAACACGCTGTTTAACAGACCGGCCAACCAGAGCAACGCCACAACCCCGACGAGGATCAAAATGGCGATGATCCGGTTGCGCACGCTATTGTCGTCGGCAAACGGGTCGGTCAACTGACGCTCTGCATTAGCCGGAAGCACCGCCTCGGTGGTGAATATCCGCCCCAGCTTGAGCGAGAGACGCAAACGCCGGTTGATCGCCCATCCGCATGCATTGAGGATCGGGGCCACGTCACGGGCGCGCAGCTTGAACCAGGTCACGATCATCGAAGGCCCGGATATCAGCAAGAGAATGGCGACCAATCCCACTGCGGATTTCCATAAGGGCATGCCGGCGATGGCGCTAACCATGCCGCCGATGGCCGTGCTGATTAAACCGACCGCGATGCCGAGAGCCGCTGCCGTCGACGCGAGGGCCGCGCCCTCCATTTTTTTGGGCGCTTCGGCCACAGCCGCACTCGGAATATCAATTTTTTTGGCGGCGCTGATCAGCGCGGCGTCATGCTTGGCGGCCAGCAGCTTTCTGACCTGTCCACCGATCATGGCGGCGAACTTGCGCCACGGATCCCAGAAGGCCTCTTTCAGACTGATGGAGTTGTCCACCATCTTGACGATGACTGCGTCCCAGTCCTTGCCGTCGAGGTCGTAAAAGATGCCGTTGCGTCCGACCCAAAGCGAATGCGCAAACCCCGATGTGAAGGTCGCGCAGATGGTGCGCGTCTCCTTCGTGCCCGGGCGGGTCAGTGTGCAGTAGGCGAGACAGCACTTGCTGGCGCCGGCCTGGCCCGCGTGCGCGGCGATGTCGTCCACGTGGAAGCAGAGGTGGCAGGCGCGGGCATCCATATAGAGCGTGCCCACCTGAAAGATCGAGACGGTCTTCGGGTCATAGAGGCGCCCCATGTTGACGTAGTTGCTGACCAGGGTGAGCATATTCGCATGGTAACGGATCAGCCGCTCGACCTCCGCGATCTGGGCGTTTTCCGTCGAGAGCGCGGCATCCCTCGCGATCAGTGCAGTAATCTCGGCCCGGGCTTTTCCGGCGACCATGCCGGCGAGGCGGGCGACGCCCAGACCGGCCACTTCAACGCCCGCCTGGGAGGCGATCCACGCCGCGTAGGGCGCGAACGTGGCCTTGAGCGACTGCCACTGCACGTCCGAGAGCGCGGCGCAATCCGCCCCACTCAGCGGCGCAACCACCGTGCGCGCAAAACCGGCCAGAGCCTCCGCCCAATACGGGTTGACGCCTTCCAGCAATGGCAAGTCGCGACCGGCTGCGATTTTTGAAAGCGGAAAGGCTGCGATCGCGGGCAGTCCATCACTGAGCTCCTGCGGCGCGAGCGCGGCGAAGTCGGCGTCCGTCCGATTGAGCGGTCCGGCGGCACGAGCGTCGAAGGCTGCCAGGCGGCAGCGGGTGAAGTAGTCGTCGAGCTTCGCGCGGACCCCCTCCAGGGCGGCGGCCGCGGCGGCGGTTTTGTCGCCCAGCGGCAGCACCGCAGCGTCCGCGCGCCGGGTCCAGTCGAGGTGCGCGGCGGCGGCCGCAAAAAAGGCGTCGACCGTGGCCTGATTCACGCCCGGCTTGCCGCTGCGGTCGGTGAGTGCTCCGAATGCGGCAACAATCGCCTCGATCGCCTGACTCGTGGCCGCATCATCAGCGGCGTCGGCGGGCACGATGCCGTCGCCGTTGAAACGGGTCCCGGCAAAAATCTTGGCGGTGTCGCCGACGTCGGCCAGACTGATGGCGTCGGCCGACTCTTTTCCCAGATTAACCAGGATGCGCTTGGCGCTCGCCAGCAGGGTCCGTCCCTCGGGCGTAGCGGCGCTGATGGACGCGAGGCGCAGCGTTTCGGATCCGCCCATGAGGGGATCTAGCGAAACGAGCCGAGCCGACAGCCACTGGACCGCCGCGAGCAGTTCGGGGACGCGGATGCGCCCGTCCTTGTCGGTATCGAGCCATTCGAGTGTCTTGGGGTCGAAACGGATGCCTTTAGTGGGACAACTCAGCGCCGTCCAGAGCTTCTGGTCCAGTTCCGCCAGATGCGCGATGTCCGCACCGTTACGAAAGAGCACCTGATCCAATCCGCCCGAGCGGTAAAATTTCCATGTGTGCAAGACATCCTCCCGTGTGCCATTGCTTAATCTACGCTCTCGCTTGCCTGCCGTAGTGCATGGAAGGCACACGCGAACTATATTCCTTCAGAAACATGCCTCATGTCTGTGACCGGTAAAAAGCGGCGATGTCAGGTTTCATGAGCATGGCAGAGGTGGTGAAAAAAGTCAAGCACAGCCAGCCAGCAACCCAGTTGGATCCCGATAGCGGCTGTCATAATTAGAATTGCTGGGGGTATGTGGGGCAACCGGGACCTATCAATGTTGGATTCGACATCAGTTTCCTCATCTGCCATACTATCGGCCACGCATTCATCGCTTTCTGTCCGATTGCTAGGTTCCCCGCAAGCGCGTGCCTGTGCCGGCCAGAAGGCAATTTCAAATCCCTTACAGACGGACAGACATGAACGGACAAGCGGTATTCTTTGATTTGGATGGCACGCTCGTGGACACGGAATTGCTGTGGGCGCGCGCGTTGACCGGGTTGCTGTCCGATCACGGTCATCTGGCCGACGAGCAGATGATCGTGCGCATCGTCTATGGACATGCGTGGTCGGCGATCCATCGCGAAATCGTGACGCGGTTTCCGGCGATGGCCGGCATCGGCCTGGCGGCGATGGCCGAGGAGTTGCGCCCGTATTATCTGCGTCTGCGCGAAGCGGGCAGCATCGCCATTCCCGAATCGGTCGCCTGTCTGCGCCGGCTGGCCGCCGCCTACCCCGTGGCCATCGTCTCTGGATCGCCGCGGCTGGAAATCGGCGACGCCCTGAACCTGATCGGCCTCGCCGACTGCGTGAGGTTCTACATCGGTTCTGAAGATTACAGAGAGGGGAAGCCAGACCCTGCCTGCTATCGACAGGCGGCCAGCCTTCTCGGCGTCGAACCCGCGCGGTGCGTGGTAATCGAGGACTCACGGGCTGGCGTGCGCGCGGCCAAGGCCGCCGGGATGAAATGCGTGGCGCTGGCCCGGCCGTTCGCCATCCCTCAGGATGTGCAGATGGCCGATCAGATTGTGGCCTCCCTGGAGGCGTTTTCGTGTGCGGATGTGGAAGGATTGGTATCACTATGAGTGCTAAGAAAAAAAAGGACGCGCTGCGACTGGCGCATCTCTTTACGGATCACGCAGTCTTGCAGCGCGATCGGTCCGTGCCGGTCTGGGGCTGGACCAAGCCGGGGCTGCGCGTGCGCGTCACGCTCGGCTCGTACACGGCTGAGACGCGTTCGGGTGACGACGGCCGGTTTCTGACCCGCCTGCCTCCGATGCCCGCCGGCGGCCCCTATGAACTGGATGTCAACACGCCCGACCCCGACGCCCATGTGCGGCTCA
>JBIJDW010000271.1:0-4748 GCA_044343885.1 Kiritimatiellia bacterium | reverse complement strand
GCCACGAAATATTCCTTGGGCAGACCGAGTCGCAGCCCCTTCAAATCGCCGCCCAGCGTGGCGGCGTAGTTCGGAACGGCGCGGTCCAGCGTGGTGGCGTCGTGCGGATCGCGGCCGGCCATTACACCCAAGAGCAGCGCCGCGTCCTCCACCGTCTGGGTCATGGGACCGATCTGGTCGAGTGACGAGGCAAACGCCACCAGCCCGTAGCGCGAGACGCGGCCGTACGAGGGCTTCAGGCCCACGCAGCCACAGAAGGAGGCGGGCTGCCGGATCGATCCGCCGGTGTCGGTCCCCAGCGATGCAAGGGCCATGCCGCCGGCCACGGCCGCAGCCGATCCGCCGCTCGACCCGCCCGGAACACGATCCAGCGCGGCCGGGTTGCGCGTCAACTGAATCGCGGAATTCTCGGTGGTCGACCCCATGGCAAATTCATCGAGATTCGTGCGCCCGGCGAACACGGCGCCCGCCTCTCGCAGCCGGGCGATCACCGTGGCGTCATAGGGCGCCCGATACCCAGCCAAGATTTTGGATGCGCAGGTGCAGGGCTGACCCTCCACGTTGAGAATGTCCTTGATGGCCAAGGGCACCCCCAGCAGCAACGCGTCCGCGCCTCCCGCCCGCGCGGCGTCGGCGGATGCGGCCTGCTTCAAGGCATCCGATTCATCTACCCAGAGATAGGCGCCGATCGCCCCGTCACGGGCGGTGATGGCGTCCAATACGGCGCGTGTCAGCTCGACCGACGAGAATTGCCGCTTTCGCAATCCGTCAATCGCCGCGCGCACGGTCAGTGATCCGATTTCCATCCGCTTGCAACTCCTATCAGCAATCATCAGCTTTCCACAATCCGAGGCACCTTGAACGTATCGCGCAACCGGGCTGGCGCATTAGCCAGCACTCGTTCGGAATCCAAACCCGGCTCGGGCACGTCATCTCGCAGGACGTTATAGACCGGCTGCCCGTGCGACGTGGGTTCGATCCCGCTCACATCGAGGTGACGCAACTTGTCCACATACGCCAGAATGACCGGGAGCTGGCGCTGAAACAACCGCGCCTCCTCATCGGTCAGCCGAATCGTCGCCAGTTGCGCGACATACGCGACATTAATTTCTTCCGCTGCCACAGCCACCCCCCTACGTTGTCGTTGAAACAGGGTATCAACTGCAAATTGTTTTTCATAATACTGCTTAACAGTATAACACTCAATCAAAAACAATCTCATTTTTTCGCTTGCGTAACACGCTGATTTCGTGTCAAATACAACCTCGATGCCATCTCTGTAGCTTGGACGAAGGGTCTGCATGTGTGGCAATCGTGATTTAAATTCGCAGGACTGACAGGATTTATTATGCGTTGGAGCCGAACCCTCATTTCCACATTGCGCGAAGATCCGCAAGACGCCGAAATAGTCAGCCACAAGCTGATGGTGCGAGCCGGACTGATCCGCAAGCTCTCCGGTGGTCTTTACATCTTCATGCCCCTCGGTCTGCGTGCGTTGAAAAAGGTCGAGGCGATCGTCCGCGAGGAAATGGATCGCGCGGGCGCCTTGGAAATCCTGATGCCGGCGCTGCAACCCGCTGAACTGTGGGAAAAGACCGGGCGGCTGACCACGATGGGGCCGGGCATGTTCAAATTGAAGGATCGCCAGGATCGTCTCCTGGCACTCGGTCCGACCCATGAGGAGGTCGTGACCGACCTGATCACCCGTGAAATCAACTCCTATCGCCAGCTCCCCTGTACGGTCTATCAGATACAGACCAAGTTCCGCGATGAAATCCGCCCGCGTTTCGGCCTGATGCGCGCCAAGGAGTTCATCATGAAGGATGCCTATTCGTTTGATACCTCGGCGGATGCAGCCGACATCTCCTACCAGGCGATGTACGATGCCTATTCACGCCTGTTCACCCGCTGCGGCCTGCGCGTCAAACCCGTCGAGGCCGACACCGGCGCCATCGGCGGCAAGTGGTCGCACGAGTTCATGGTGATGGCCGATTCAGGCGAGGATGCCGTCATCGAATGCACCGCGTGTTCCTACGCCGCGAATGTGGAGAAGGCCGAACGTGCAGTCACGGTCCCGGCGCCCAGCACCGGTTGCCCGGTGGTCGAACCGGTCGCTACACCGAACACCCGCACGATCGAGGCTGTGGCTGCATTTCTGAAGGTGCCTGCGGCCCGCATCGTCAAGACGGTGATCTTCACGGCTGACAGCAAGCCGGTCGCCGCGCTCGTGCCGGGTGACCGCGAGGTCAATGAACACAAGCTACTGCGTATCCTGGGCGCCAAAACGCTGGAACGTGCCGACGACGCGACGGTTGCCCGCGTGACCGGTGCACCGGTCGGCTACGCAGGCCCGATCGGACTGACCATCCCGATCTACGCCGATCAGGCCCTCGAAAATGCCTGCGACACCATCGCCGGTGCCAATGCGGCCGACACGCATCTCCTTCACGTCTGCATCGGCCGCGATGCCCGCATCACCGCGTTTTGCGATCTGGTCAATGCCTGCGAGGGCGACATCTGCCCACGCTGCGCCAAGCCGCTGCGCCTCACTCGCGGCATCGAGGTCGGCCATGTCTTCAAACTCGGGACGAAATATACCGAGGCTTTTGATTCGCGCTACCTCAACGAAGCGGGCAAAGCCGAAATCATGATCATGGGCTGCTATGGGATCGGCGTCACCCGTACCCTGCAGGCCATCATCGAACAATGCCACGATGCCAACGGCATCGTCTGGCCCGCCTCCGTCGCGCCCTATACCGTCGCACTGCTGTCGCTGGACCCCAAGGACGAGGCCGTGCGCACGGCCGTTGCGGATCTCGAACGGCAGCTTGAATCCAACGGCATCGATGTGCTGGTGGATGACCGCGATGACCGGCCGGGCGTCAAATTCAAGGACGCCGATTTGGTTGGCTTTCCGTTCCGGGTCGTCGTCGGCGCCAAATCGCTCGCCAAGGGTTGCGTCGAACTCAAGCGCCGCGCCGGCGGGGATTCTGAGCTGATCCCGATCGAAACCGCCGCCGCCCGAATTGGGCAGGCCGTCGCTGAGGCACGCGCCGCCCTCAACCCTGTGACTACAAACTGATCTCATTTCATCTCACCTCCAATGAAAGAGCCCCAATGAAAAACCGAAAAAAGCATAACTTTAAAATGGAACCCGAAAACGAGAGCCACGCGCTGACCAAGCGTGCACTCGTCGTTCAGATCGCCAAGGATCTGGAGCTGCCCCAGCAACTGGTGTATGACGTCGTCCAGATGACGCTCGATGGCATCACCGACGCGCTCGTGGACGGCAAACACGTCGAGTTTCGCGATTTCGGCGTTTTTGAAATCACCACGCGCAAAGCTCGGATCGGACGCAACCCCAAGAAACCCTTGGATGTCTTCACCATTCCGGAACGTCAGGTTGTGAAGTTCAAGCCCGGAAGGCGCATGAAGCAGATCACCCAGTGAAAGCCAGACCCCATGTCCGAGCCAGTTATCTCCTTCGAGCCGCCCCGCGGCATGCGTGACTTTTATCCCGATGACATGGTGTGGCGCAACCACGTGTTTGAAGCGTGGCGCGCCGCCGCCACTCAGGCCGGTTTTGCGCCGTATGATGCGTGCGTCGTGGAATCGCTCGAACTGCTCGAACGCAAGTCCGGCGAAGAGGTCTCCGAACAGATCTATGCGTTCGAGGATAAGTCGGGTCGCAAACTGGCGCTCCGCCCGGAGATGACGCCCACGCTGGCGCGCATGATCGCCGCCCGCCAGGGCCAGCTCCAGTTTCCTATCAAGTGGTTCACGATTGCGCAATGCTTCCGTTATGAGCGGATGACCCGCGGCCGCAAACGCGAGCATTACCAGTGGAATCTCGATGTGGTCGGCGAAGCCTCCGTGTCGGCCGAGGCCGAAATCCTGGCCGCAGCCGCAGGCGCGCTCAGGCGCATGGGGCTTCCCGACAGCGCCTATCAGATCCGTATCAACAACCGCGCGCTGCTCGCCGAGTTGCTCGCCACGCTGGGCATTCCCGGCCACCAGCATGCGGCTGTTTTCCTCGCGCTGGATAAACGCGGGAAGCTCTCGGATGAGGAAATCGCCCAGGCGCTGCTGGCCGCGGGCCTCACACAGGAGACCGTGGCCAAAGCTTTTGATCTCCTGGCCATCCGGTCGCTCGATCAGGCCGAAGCGATCGTCGGCGCGAATTCGGCCGCACTGGCCGACCTGCGCGAGCTGATGCGGTTGGCGGACCTCTACGGAATCACGGATCGCCTGGTGTTTGATATCGGCGTCATCCGCGGTTTGGCTTACTATACCGGAATCGTTTTTGAAGCGTTTGACACCGCCGGACAATTCCGCGCAATCTTTGGCGGTGGCCGTTACGACTCTCTGCTTACGACCATCGGCGGCGCCCCAACGCCCGCAGTCGGACTCGGATTCGGCGATGTGGTCGTGGTGGAGGTGTTGAAGGCGTGCTGCGGTGAGACCGCCGCTGCCGTGCGCTCGGGCGTCGCCGTCGGCTACATGTTTCCGGAGCAGCGCGAGGCCGCGACTCGCCTCGCCATCCGCCTCCGCGCCGAAGGGAACCGCGTGGATCTTTCGCTCGCGCCACAAAAACCGAAAGCGTTCTTCTCGCGCGCAGGCAGCGGAACCGCCGCCCATGCCGTCTTCATAGGCCCCGACGATCTGAGCCGCGGCCATGCCAAGCTCAAGAATCTCGAGACGCGCGACGAATCCGAAATCGCGCTGGCTCCCGCCATTCCAGTCTGAGC
>JBIJDW010000270.1:0-4749 GCA_044343885.1 Kiritimatiellia bacterium | reverse complement strand
CGCGGTTGCCGCGCTGCAGGGTCCGCAAGATCACCTTCCGAAATGGCTGGCGGAATTCGACAAACGCCGCCGTTATGCGCACCAGCGAATCAACGCCATTCCGGGCATAACTTGCTGCAACGCGAAGGGCGCCTTCTACCTGTTTCCAAACATTTCGGTGACCGGGCTCAACTCCACGGAGTTCTGCGCCAGGTTGTTGGAGCAGGAGAAAGTCGCCGCCGTGCCAGGCATCGCCTTCGGCGCCGACGACTATATCCGCATCAGTTACGCCACGGGACTGAGCACGATTGAAAAAGGATTGGAGCGCATGGACCGGTTTGTCAGGAGCCTGTCCTAGCGGCCACGCGGAAAATTACGTCATGAGCCAAACGGCGCGAATCGAACTCGACGGCAAACACATTGAACTCCCGGTCGTCATCGGAACCGAGGGGGAGCGAGCTGTCGACATTTCCTCGTTGCGCGACAGCTCGGGTGCTATCACGCTGGATAGCGGATACGCCAACACGGGGTCCTGTACCAGCCGAATCACGTTCATCGACGGCGACAAGGGCATCTTACGCTATCGTGGCATACCCATCGAGGAGCTGGCTGAGAAATCCACCTTTGTGGAAACGGCGTATCTGCTGATCTACGGCAAGCTGCCCGCTGCGGCGGAACTCCAGCGGTTTTCGAATCTGCTGACGCAGAACGAAAACCTGCATGAGGCCATGAAGTACCATTTCGAGGGGTTCCCCTCAAACGCCCATCCCATGGCCATCTTGTCGACGATGATCAACGCGAGCAGTTGCTTCTACCCGGGCCTGTCCATCGGTCACCCTACGGCCCCTTTTTTCGACCTCCATGCCGCCCGGCTCATTTCGCAAGTGCGCACCATCGCGGCGTTCTCTTACCGCAAGTCCCGCGGAATGCCGATCATCTATCCCAAGCCGTCTTTCAAGTACGTGGCCAACTTCCTGCACATGATGTTTTCAGACCCCTATGAGGACTACGTCTTTAAATCTGAGGTTTTGCGGGCGCTGGAGCTGATCCTCATTTTGCATGCCGACCATGAGCAGAACTGCTCGACCTCCACCGTGCGCATGGTGACGTCCAGCCAGGCCAATCTGCTGGCGAGCGCGGCGGCGGGCGTGAGTGCCTTGTGGGGTCCCCTACATGGGGCCGACGCTGAACCCCTACGTGCGCTTGGAGGAACGGTCATGACCGCTGTCAAGACGCCTCTGAGCGCGAGTCCTTCGGGACAGCCGGCGGTGTTTCTCGACCGCGACGGCACCCTGATCGAAGATCGCGGATACTTGCGCGATCCGCAAGAGGTCGTGTTTTACGACGAGACGATTGAGTCGCTCCGGCGACTTCAGCCACAGGTGCGACTGTTCATTGTCACGAACCAGTCCGGGGTGGGCAAAGGCCTCGTCACGGCTGCTGAGGTGGATCGGGTCAACGCCTTCGTGGTGGACCATCTGCGCCAACAGGGGGTGCTCGTCACGGCGCTCTACTGCTGCCCTCACCAACGCGAGGACGGGTGCGACTGCATCAAGCCCAAGCCGTTCTTTCTGGAAGCGGCTGCACGCGATTTCGGCCTTGATTTGCAGCGTTCGTTTGTCGTCGGCGACCACCCCTGCGACGTCGAGCTGGCCCTCGGTGTCGGAGCCCTGGGTCTCCATGTTCTGACCGGTCACGGGCTTAAACACAGGCATGAAATCCCGGCGGGCGGGATAACGGTTCCTGGGATCCGCGAGGCTGCCGAGTGGGTGCTGGCATGCCTTGAGATGTGGCGGCAGGAGATGAGGAATCCCGGACTGCTTCACAGCGCGGCGGAGCTGTTGCGCCGGGGCGGCATTGTCGCATTTCCCACCGAGACGGTGTATGGGCTGGGCGCCGTGGTGTTTGATGAAAAAGCAGTCGCGCGTGTTTTTGAGGCCAAGCAACGGCCGCGTTTCGACCCGCTGATTGTCCACGTCAACAGCGTCGAGCAATTGGAACGCTTGACCGAACGCATCCCTCCTGAGGCGTACGCGCTGATCGACCGATTCTGGCCCGGCCCGCTCACCCTGATTCTGCCCAAGGCGGCGAGCGTGCCCGATCTGGTCACGGCGGGGCTGCCGACCGTCGCCGTCCGCATGCCCCGGCATCCGATGGCGCTCGAACTGATTCGGCAGACCGGTCTGCCGATTGCCGCACCCAGCGCCAATCCGTTTGGGCACACCAGCCCCACGACCGCAGACCATGTGCGGGGATCTTTGGGCGGGCGCATCGACAGTGTGCTGGATGGAGGGACCTGCTCGGTCGGGATTGAATCCACCATCCTCTCTTTCTGCGACGGTCCTCCGGTCCTGCTGCGTCTCGGCGGCGTGCCAGTCGAGGAGATCGAAGCGCTCATCGGCGCGGTGGCCAAAACGCCTTTGGCGAGCCAGAAGACGGTGCTTTCGCCCGGCATGCTGCCCCGGCACTACGCGCCTCATACGCGGTTTCACGTTCTGAGTGGGCCGGAATCCGGGTGCGTGCACGCCGGGGAGAGAACCGGGCTTCTGGCTTTAAAGAACACGTCTCGCGCAGGCCTTTTTGCCACGACAGAATACCTTTCGGAAAACGGAGACCTGCGCGAGGCCGCCGCGAACCTCTTTGGCGCCATGCGCCGGTTGGATGAGCTGGGATTGGATCGGATTGTCGCTGAACCCGTGCCCAACGTGGGGCTGGGCCGCGCGATCAACGACCGGCTCTTTCGCGCGGCGGGAATCGAACAACCACAACCACAAGCATAAGCAGAGTAAACAGTGAAAGGAGAGGTCCACATGCAGGCTGTAACAGCACCGTTGGTATCGATCGTCATGGGAAGTAAGTCCGACTTGGAGACCCTGAAAGAGGCGTCTGACATTCTCACGGAGTTTGGTCTCTCGCACGAAATGCGGGTGATTTCAGCCCACCGGACGCCGGAAATAGCCCGGACGTACGCGATGTCCGCCGAAACGCGCGGCGTGCGGATCATCATCGCGGGCGCGGGCAAGGCAGCCCATTTGGCAGGCGTGCTCGCCTCGATGACCCCGATACCGGTCATCGGAGTGCCGATGACAACGAGCGATTTGGGCGGTCTGGATTCGCTGCTGTCCATGGTCCAGATGCCTGTCGGCATTCCGGTCGCGACGGTGGCCATCGGCAAGACGGGGGCGAAGAACGCGGCGCTCCTGGCGGTCGCCATTCTCGCGCTGGCAGACACCGCGTTGCGTGCCCGCCTGATCGAGTACCGCAAAAAAATGACGGCCGAAGTTGAGCAAGCCGATCAGGCGCTACAAGCGGCCATGCGGACCCCTGTCGTGGGCTGACAGTGGAGACCGCGGTGCGCCACGTTGACGCGCGAAGGACTTCTGGCCTAAACGGAGTCGAGGATCAACACTGGGAGGCAACACATGAACAAGACGAAGTCCGAGTTATCGAACAAGACCAAGCCCGCGTTATCGAACAAGACCAAGGGGGAGATCGAGTCCGAGATCTGCGAAGCCCTCATTAAATTTGAGCGCGAGTACATGGGGCGCGGCCCGGAGGAAGCCCGCACCTATATTCTCGACGACCTGATCATCGTGCGGCTGCGCGGTGTGCTCACTCCTGCGGAACGGCAGTTGGTCAAGAGTGAGGTTGCGGGCCATGGGCGCAACTTGATCAAGCAAGTGCGCATGGAGCTTATCGAGAAGGCGCGGCCTCTGCTCGAAGTGTTGGTGCATGACATCACCGGGCAGCACGTCAAAAGTCTGCACACGGACATCAGCACAGCCACCGGCGAGCGCATCATCGTTTTTTCGCTTGCGCGGCCCTATGTCTTTCAAGGAGCGACGGCGGATATCCCGACACGCTGTGTCCGCGTGACGAAATGCAACAGGTAAACCGGCTTGACTTCTTTGGCCTTAAAGGCCAAACTTTCCCACCGTATCTGGGCCGTGGCCGCAAACGGGCATGTTGCCTGCGGAGTGCGATTGGACACCCCTATCAGATAGACAAAGAGAAAGAAAAGGTCTTGGCAGGTTCACCAAGTTGCTCTTTTACCACCTGATCCACATCTGGATTCTTATCACCCATGGACACTGAACATCACACCTGGCACTCCCTTTCCGGAAGTGAAGCGGCGCAAGCACTGCAGACACTTCCTGCCGAAGGCTTGACGACAACGGCCGTGAATGAACGGCTAGCCGCGTACGGCGAGAACAAAATGGTCGAAGCGGCACCGCGTCCGCTCTGGCTCAAGTTCGTCGATCAGTTCAAGAACTTCCTCGTCATCGTCCTTCTGTTTGCCGCCGGACTCGCCTGGGCCATTGGCGACCTGAAGGATGCCGCAGTGATTCTCATCGTCGTGATCCTCAATGCCGGCCTCGGTTTCTGGCAGGAGCACCGGGCAGAACGTACGCTGGCGGCTCTCAAGGACATGCTGGCCGCGCATGCCCGTGTCCGACGCGATGGCGTGGTATCGGAAATCAACGCCAGCCAGTTGGTGCCCGGCGATATCGTTTTGCTGGAAGCGGGTGACCGGGTGCCAGCCGATGGTCGCCTGCTTGCCGCTTACAACCTCGAAGCAGAGGAAGCCGCGTTGACCGGTGAATCACACGCCGTGAGCAAGCGCACCGCCACGCTCGAAAGGGCTGACCTGCCACTGGGTGACCGCATCAATCTCTTGTTCATGAATACAGTCCTTACCCGTGGCCGTGCCGAGCTGCTGGTGACCGATACCGGCATGCGTACCGAGATGGGCAAGTTGGCCGGGATGAT
>JBIJDW010000036.1:0-14304 GCA_044343885.1 Kiritimatiellia bacterium | reverse complement strand
ATCCTCGTCGTGCTGGTAATAGGCGTTATGCAACTTGAGCAGCCGTTTCGTCGGGATGTCGGTCTCCTTCTTAGGATCCGTAGCATGCTTCTGCCAGATAACCATCACGCCAGCCGCGACCGCAAAGACAAGGCTTGCGATCACAAGCCCTGTTTTGCGACTGGGACGTCGGAATTGGACGCACGCCAGCCAGACGCCCAACGCGGCGACACTCACGGCAAGCCATCCCAGCGCGGCGACACTTGCTTTAAGTCCGCCGAACGAAACGAAGACCGCCAGTGCCAGCGCAGTCAATCCGACGATTACGGAAACGAGATTCATCTGTGTGATCCTTTCAGTGTGTCTGCATGCATGCCAGACCATTCGCAGGCGCGGGACGGAGAAGACTTTTGAAGATCCGAACCGTATTTAATATTTATATCAGGCGCCGCAGACGCGGTCAAGAACGGGTTTGGCCACATTGTCCGCAAATCTGTTGTTGACCCGAGACCCCTAGAACCGATATGCTATGCGGATCAATGCGCACACACCGGTGCGGTCAGTGGGAACACGGGATGGACATGTCACAAGAAAAAAACGAGCCGATCTCCCTCGATTTGGTTTTTGCCCCCAGTTGGGCGCGCCAATCACCTGAAGAACAACAGAAGCGCTATGCGAGGGAATCGCATGACGGCGGCAACGACGGGCGCGAAAACCGTGACCGCCGGGGTGATGCCGGTGACCGTCGTGACCGGCCACCACGGCGGGACGACCGGCGCGGCGGTTTTGAGAAGATCGACCGTCGTCCCCGCGTCGAGCGGCCGCTGCCGCCGCCGAATAGCGTCCGAGATCCTTTCGTGCGTCCCAGTGCTCCGCCTCCGGTGCGGCCGGCCGAGGTTGCGGACCGCGGTGCGCCGCGCGGAAATTATGCACCCCAGCAGGCACCCGAGCCCGAACCGCTGCCTTTCGAATTGCGCCTGCTCCCCGAACAAAAAGCTTTGGGCGCGATCATCCGGCGCATTCAGACATCGCATCGCGCCTATCCGCTCCGCGATATCGCGCACCTGTTCCTCGACAACCCAGCCTCCTGTCTGACGCGGATGGAGCTGCGCAAGGAACAGCCCCCGAATGCGAGATTGTTCCAGTGCAAGGTCTGCGGACTTCCCGCGCTGACCGAAGAGGAGATTGCCGCGCATATCGTGGCTACCCATCTCGATCACTTTTTCGATATTGCGGATATTGAGGGCGAGGCGCCTGCCGGTAATTTCACCTGCGTCGCCCGTTGCGGCCTTTCGGGTGTGCTGCTGGGGCCGCCCAATCATCACAGCTATGCGACCAAGGTTCAGGAGCAGTTGCGCTTCCGCTACGCCAACATGTCCCCCGAGGCCTATCAATCCCGGATCGAGATGGTGCGCGAGCCTGAGGTGATCGAACAGTGGCGCGAACAGGCCAAGAAGAAGCGGATCTACCGGCTCAAACAGGTCGCCGCGCCTGCCGAGCGTTCGGCGGTTGCCGCAGGAGCTTCCGATGGAACTGCTGATGGAGCTGCCCCGGCGGAAGGCACCGAGCATCCCGCCGTTGAGGACGTGGTGACCGCGCCCGCGTTGGAGCGCGACGCCGCCGAGCGGCTGTTGCAGCGCGAGATCGCGCCCAAGCAGATCACGGCGGCCCGATCCCTGGTGGCCACGGTCGATGTCGTGCGCAAGACACCCAGTCCGAAAATTGCCTATGCGCTGCGCGAAGCGCTGTTCCGGGAGCAGAAGTTTCCGGCGTCGCTCTTTTTTGCACTGCGCGGCGCGTTCCGTCATCGCAAGCTCCATATCTTCAAGGCGAATGATCCGCGAGGTCCCGATTTTGTCGTGATCACGACGCCCTCCGCTCTGGATATTCTGCACGCCACCGAGGAACTGCGCACGATTCTGGGCTTCGTGGTTGACCATCCCGGCTCCACCCGTCAGAACGTGTTTGCCGCCGTCGCGCCGACGGATGAGGCGAAACAGCAGGCTGCCGCCACTTCGGTCAACTGGCTCATCGAACGTGGCCATCTGATCGAATATTACAACGGTGTGCTCAGCATGCCAGCCGAGAACCCATCGTTCCGCTACCTGCCGGGTGAGCGACCCGGCGGTGCGCGTGGCGATTCGGGCCCGCGCCGGGATGAGCCGAAGCGGCCTCCCGCGCCGCGTCCACAGGCACCTGCCGCCAAGGCGGCGCCGGTTCCCGTTCTCAAAGCAGAGATGCCTTTAATCGAGGCCGCGCTTCTGGATGCGCCCGTTGCGCCTGTTGCGGACGCGGCGGCTCCAGAGTCCGCCTCGTCCGGAGAAACGCCCGCTGATGAATGAAACCCAACCGCGTGCCGAACAGGCGGCGGTGTGGGTGATCGGCTGCCTGGGAATGCTGGGGCGTGAGCTGATGGAAACGCTGGCCGCCGCCGGGTGGCCTTGCGTGGGGACGGACCGCGAGTGCGACATCGGCGATGCGTCGGCGCTGCAGGCGTTTGTAACAGGGCAGCGGATCGGCTGGATCGTGAATGCGGCCGCCTACACGGCGGTTGATCGGGCGGAGGATGATCCTGATCAGGCGCGTCGGCTGAATGCTCAGGGCGCGGCCCATTGCGCGATGATCGCAACCGCCTGCGGGGCGCGACTGATCCACCTCTCAACGGACTATGTCTTTGACGGGACGGGACGCCGACCGTATGTCGAGGATGATCCGGTCTGCCCGATCGGCGTCTATGCGCAGACCAAGGCGGACGGGGAGCGGCTGGTTCTGGAGGCTTGTCCCGGTGCGATCATTCTGCGCACCGCGTGGCTCTACGGGCACCACGGCGGCAATTTTGTCCACACGATGCTGCGGCTGATGCGTGAACGGGAAAGCATTCAGGTGGTCGCAGACCAGTTGGGAACGCCCACCCGCGTCACCTCGCTCTGCGCCGTGATCCTGGCGCTGATCACCCGATTTCCCGACGCCTCCGGCATTTACCATGTCACCGACGGCGGCGAGACAACCTGGTATGAATTTGCCTCGGCCATCGCCGAGGAAGGGCGGCCATTGGGCCTGATTCCAGGCACCTGCCGCATCGAGCCGTGCACCACGGCGGCGTATCCCACGCGGGCGCGGCGCCCCGCGTATTCGGTTTTGTCCAAGGACAAGATCACCGCGCTGCTCGGTGTCGCGCCCAGGCCGTGGCGGGAAGGGCTGGCGGAGTATCTACAACAGTGTTGAGTGTTGGGTGTTGGATGTTGGGTGTTGAATGTTATTTTTACCTGCGGCGCGGCGAGGACGCCGCTGCCCGCTGTGCGCTCATCACGCTCCCTGAACCGCTATTCGCTGCACTGGCTTGTTGGCTTTTCGTTTCATCACCATCCCACTTCACAGTAGATCGCTACGATGTCTGCCTCCTTGCTAACAAACACTGTCTGCTCAAACAACCAATTAGCAGGCTCATCCGGTTTGGCCCGCCTCGTAAAGTGCAGGTCCTCGGCCGATGTCTCCCAGATCTTGCTGAGAACATACTTACGGGCTGGCAGAGGCTCTGCCTTCCATCCGTCGGCATGAAGGGCAGAGATGATGCGCGCTACCACGCCCTCCCGCGTAGTCGTTTGCTCGGGGCGTCGCTGATAGCGCACCGAAATCCATCGTCCTCCCAAACCGGAAACGACGTCATTCGTGACAATCGAGTACTCTTTCAAGTCGTATTTCCAGAATTGGGTCCCCATGGTCTTAGGCTCCGCGGCTGGCGGGGGAGATGCACTGGAAACTGAACGAGGCTCCGACTTCGGGCCACAGCCGGCTGCCAAGATGAGCATTGAGATGGCTATGAACTGGCGCATGCGGTTTTATCCTAATGATCGGTCTAACCGGACGTTGACCCGCCGCGGGGCAACGGTACGGTTCAGGCCGTGGTTTAGTGTTCCGTCTCCTTGAGCCTCCGAAAGAACTTCAATAAACTGTTAAGAGAGGCGCTTGCAAAACCTCCTTCGTCGGTTCTGCAAGTGCCGTATTCAGAAGCCAGAAGCCAGAATTCAGAATTGGAACGCTCTCACGGGCAGCGTGTTCTCATATTCTGACTCCTGTATTCTGACTCCTGACTTCTCTCTTGCAAACAATCAAATGCATCTTAGCTTAACATCTATGTCAGCAAGGGGCGTCCCTATCCCGATCACACTTTTCATTCCTCGACCAAGCCGCGGACTCTGGCAGGGATTCTCCCGCTCACCGCTGCGGAATCGAATAGACCCGCAATCCCCTGATCCCGCCCCCGGTGACCTCCGGTAGACGGCTTTTCGGAAACGGCCCGGGCGTGAACGCATCCTCGGCCCCCCAGACCAGATAGTAGTCGATGCCGTGTTGCATCAAGGTCGCCACCAATCGCTCCTCGCTACTGCTCTCATCCTTCGTAACCCGGCCGAAGTAACGCGCGTTCATGTGGAAGGCGGCGAACAACACCTGGTCCCAACAGTCGTTGGAAGCCAGATTGCCGCGCACCTGGTAGTCACGCGTCAGTCTTGCCGCCAATCGGGCATGCTCACGGCCCTGGTGGGATTTGGCAACCAACTCGTTCCACGTCGGCACGGCGCACGTCAGCACCAGCCAGGCCGCCAGAAAGCGGGAGAGCGTTTTGCGTCCGAATGCAAGGGCTTGCAGCGTCAGCACGGTCATCAGGATCAGCAGCACCACCACCAGCCACAGGTAGCGGATCTCAACAAAAATCGGCATGTAGCCGCCCGCGAAGACGGCGACCGTGAGCATGAGCGGGAGCGCCCCGGTGGCGAGCGATTCGAGCGGCTCATCAGGCGACCCATCCTCACCGAGCAGCCCCTGCGAATCCGGATTGGTATCCACACGATGGGAGGGCGAGGTTCCAGACGAGTCGCAGCCCGCGTCTAACGATTGACGTATCGCCCGCTCACGGCGGCGGAAAAGACCGGCTAGGACAGTACCACAGAAAAACAGCAGCGTTCCTACCGAAAACGGGAACAGGACTGTAATTTGACGGCTCATCTCCCACAGATTGCCGCCGACCAGCCTGAGCTGGTGCTGGAACAATGCCTTCGACTGCCACGGCCTCCACGTGTTCAGTCTGACCACCGTTGGGTCATCCCAGTAACTCATGGCGGCGGGACTCGGGGGCGCGAGAAGGGTTTCAAACACCGGGTCCTCTCCGAAGTATTCCGGGCCGACCATGGCGAAGGCGCGCTTCCCCGCCGTGCCAAAGGTGAACGTGCCGTACTTCTGGGTCAGCAATCCGACCCACAGCCCAATGACCGCGATAAAGACCAACATCCCGAGGGCGAAGTTACGAAGCACCCGACGACGGCTTTCACTTGCCAACCCAGAAAGAGCCTGCCTGCCCTCAGGCCGGTCCTCTCGGGATGAGAGCACCCTGGCTCCAGAAGAGGCCCGATGCAGGTGCATCAGGTTGATCAGTACAAAGTGGGCCAGGAAGAACGGCAACGCGTAGCTCTTGGCCAGATAGGCCAGTCCTCCGAACAGTCCCGCGCCGACTCCGCGGAGTCCGTGGTCGCGATACCCTTCCGGGAGCACGAACCCGCAGTACATCGTCAACAGGAACAGCAGCAGGACATCGGGGGTAACCAGGATCATCGAATAGTTGGCCAGGGGCACGGCCAAGCACAGGGCCACCACGCCTACTGACCACCGGCTGGCGCCGAGTTGCCGAGCCAGCCAGCGGACCGCAAACAGGGTCGCCAGCCCGGCGGCCAGCTCGACCAGCCTGGCCGCCCACAGGGACTCGGCACCCAGAGCCAGCACCGGAACCATCAGCCACGAGAGGAGTGGCCCCCAGTAGCCGTTGATCGCCTGGGCGAAGTCCCCGGCCAGACACTGCCGGGCGATGGAGACATAGGCGGTCGCGTCCGTGTTGATCCGGCACGCGTAGGCCGTCCGGAATACCAGCCCGAGTGCCACGAAGACCAGCACCGCCAAGGCGAACAGGCCGTCTCCAGAACAGCGCGCCCCGCGGTCTAACGCCGCTGGAGCGATACCGTTCCGCATCCTGTGACGCAAGGTCACGGCGACACCCTCCTGCGGAACACGAACAGATTGTTCAGCCCCAATTGAAAGTGCGTGTGCTTCACCAGGTCCACGCCGAGGCCTGCGAAAATCGCCGGCGTCTGGCCGGCTGAGAACCCGTGATGCTCCTCCAAGGCCATGCCATCGATCAGCCGCAGAAACCGCAGCAGGTCGAGGATCCGGTCCACTCTGGCCGACGGCACGGTGATCAGCAGGTGACCGCCTGGCTTGAGATGGGCGGCACACTCCCGGGCCAGCCGCGCAAGCTGATCCGGCGGGATATGCTCGATCACCGCAAGGAGGGTGATGGCGTCGAACGGCTCATGACTCGGAAGCGCGTCGGGAAATGTCCCGCGGATCAGACGGAAATGCGGGCGATCGACAGGCTCCACCAGGGCACTATCCAACCCTACGTAATCACCGAGCCCCGGAATACGACGGAACAAGACGCCATCGGCGCAGCCAATATCCAGCACGCGGCTGCCCGGCGGCAGATAGGGACGCACCTGATCCATGCGCCTGTTTTGAATGAACCGGTCCAAGGCCTTCATGGGTTCAGCCCTTTCGCTGGGTGTTCATTCCCAGCCCCAGCACGCTGAGAAAGAAACTGGACAGGATCGTCTGGACCCCTAAGGCAAGGCAGACCCCGGATGGAATAATCACCCGGAGAAGATGCCGCGGATCCATCTCGCCAAAGCTCTGTCGATCCCAGAGAATGAAACTGTAGATCGATCCGGTTAGCCCCAGCGTCAGCACCGCACCGCCGACGACCAGACCGACCTCAAGGGTAAAATAATCGAAGAGCCTGTCCAGCAACCGGTTTTGCGGAATCAATCCGGAGTTGGCGGCAAAGATCTTGCTGAAGGTGGCAAACAAGATGGCTTGGTAGCCGATCAACACCGCGATGCCGGCGAAGAAAAGGGTGTGAACATCGAGCGTCACGCGACCCACGTGAATGGGCCCTCGCAACAAGCTTAATCCGACCACGAGCCCGGCCAGCATACACGCCACACCGGGATAGAGGAACAGCCACCGCGGACTGTAGAGTAGCATAAACCGCAAATGCCGCCAGCCATCGCGCCACGGCCGCAGGTGCGGTGGGCGATCGCGCCCATCCTTCGCGAGCGTGGCGGGAACCTCGATCATCCGCATACCGAGCAGCGCGGCCTTGATCACCATTTCGGAAGCGAACTCCATTCCGGATGTCCGCAGGTCCATTCGCTTGAGGGCCTCCAGCGAGTAGCCGCGGATGCCGCAGTGAAGATCCCGTGCGGCGGGGCGGAAGAACAGTCGACCGATGCCGGACAGCACCGGATTACCAATCATCCGGTTCTTCCACGGCATGGCGCCCGGTTCGATGCAGCCGGCGAACCGGTTGCCCATCACGAGGTCGTAGCCGTCACGCAATTTCGCCACAAAGGGCATCAGGTTTCCGAAGTCGTAGCTGTCGTCGGAATCGCCCATGATGATGAAACGCCCGCGGGCAGACAGGCTGGCCGCATGCACGGCCGCCCCATAGCCTCGAATCGGAACGTCAACCACCCGGGCGCCGTGGCGCCGGGCAATCGCCTGGGACCCGTCGATCGAGCCGTTGTCACCAATGACGATCTCACCGCACACGCCAGCAGTTTCCAGAAACGACCTCGCCTTGCGGATGCATCTTTCCAGCGTCAACGCCTCGTTCAAGCAGGGCATCACGATGGTTAGCTCGATCCCGTCGGTGGACGTTTCGATGATCATAGTGATCAGACATCGCTTTCCGGATGCCTCGATCGGCCACGGCTCGTTTCGCCACCTGTCGCAGGCTCAGCTTAAACACGGCCAACCGGGGTCTCGTCGGGCAGAGGGCTTATTCCGCATCAAGCGCGTCGGAGATCGCGTCGGACACATCCATGTTGGTGAACACGTCCTGGATATCGTCGAGATCTTCGAGGGCGGCGATGAACTTGTTGACCGATCGAGCGACGCCGATGTCGCTCACCGCAGCATGGGCCACGGGAACGAGGCCAACGCGCGAATTCTCCTGATCAAAGGCGATGCCAGCCTTTTCCAGCGCCTCGCACACGGCGGAGTAGGAGGAAGGCTGACACGTGACGGTATACCCGCCCTCTTCGGTCACCATGTCGTCGGCACCCGCGCCGAGGGCGACTTCCATGATCTGATCCTCCGTGATCGCTCCGGACGGAATCATGATCGTTCCCTTGCGCTCGAAGTTGCGCGAGACCGAACCGAGGGTGGCAAAGTCGGAGTTGTTCTTCTTGAAGACGTTGCGTACTTCGGCCGCCGCGCGGTTCTTGTTGTCGGTGAGCACCTTGACGACGAGGCCGACGCCGCCAGCGGCGTACCCCTCATAGGTGATCTCCTCGAGAATGTCGGCTGCGAGTTCGCCTGTGCCCTTCTTGATCGCCCGGTCAATGTTGTCATTCGGCATGTTGACCGACTTGCCCTTGGCGATCAGCGTGCGGAGCGTCGGATTGTTACCGGGGTCGCCGCCGCCCTGTTTGGCAACAACCGTCATTTCCTTGGCGAGCTTGCTGAAGATCTTGCCGCGCTTGGCATCCGCCGCGCCCTTCTTGTGCTTGATGGTTGCCCATTTACTATGACCGCTCATGGTGTCTCCCCGTTTCTTTAACGCTTCCGCGCCTCAACGCGTGTTGTGTAAGTTGAAAGCCGTCTCTTTCTCACCGTCCCACCGCCCCTGCGCCGGCGGGCATGTCGCATCCCAGCAGATCTTGCGGAGCCTCGGCCCCGTACTCCTGCACCCATCCATTCTCAAAACCCAGCGTCTCAAACGCATCGGTTACGCGCCGGTACTCTGCGGCGGTGACCGTGCGGCCCCACCCGGGCTTGCCGAGCGCCTGATGCACCGGCGTGTACTGCGACATCACGCTGATGTGGACGCCCACACCCACATGCGCCGCCAGCCAGTTCAGACTGTCAACCGCCTCGTCGGCCCGCCCCGGCAGCACCAACAAACGACAGATGACGCCTCGTCGCGCCATGCCCGCCGCATCGACATCCAGCGGCCCCAGATGCTCCCAGAGCCACTGCACACACGTGCGTGCAGCCTCGACATACGTGTCGCACGCAGAAGCCTCGCGCGCCGTCTCGCGCCGCGCATAACGCAAGTCAACCAGCGCGATGTCGAGAAGGTCGGCATGCGCTGACAATGTCTCCGGCAGTTCAAAACCGGACGTATTATAGACAAATGGCAGACGAATGCCAGCTTGAATTAACGGACGTGCCGCCTCGCGTATCCACGGGAGCCAGGGCGTGGGCGAGACCAGGTTCCAATTGTGGCACCCCTGTTCGGCGAGTTGGCGCATCCGGGCGGTCAACCCGACTACTCCGATGTCCTCTCCCTGTCCCCCCTGACTCCAGGGATGGTTCTGGCAGTAGATGCAGCGCAGCGTGCAGTGCGAGAAGAAGAGCGTGCCCGACCCCCGGGTTCCTGAAATCGGCGGCTCCTCGCCAAAGTGCGGCCCGTAACGGAACAGCCGGGGCACGGCGCCTGCCTGGCAGAAGCCCGTCTCTCCATTCAAGCGGTTTACGCCACACCGGCGCGGACAGAGCGCACACGACGCGGCAGCGGCCAAAGGATCGGATGCCCGGTGTTCGGCCGAACCCGCTTCGATGGCTTGAGTATTATGGGTAGAAATCCTGCTCATAGCGATGACTGTATGCCGGAGCCGTGCGAAGCATTGAGGCTCTTGACGAACCTCCGGTTTTGCAAGCGTCTCCCTCTCTTAAAAATCAACCGTGTCTCGCAAGGGCAGCTTGATCCCGCCTGCGCCGACACGCACAAAGGTAATCGCCGTGCCAAAAATCTCATCTTCGATCATCTCGTGCAGCGTCCGCCGAAAAACCGTCACGTGATAGGTCGCCGACGTATGGCCCTCGCGCGTCCGCTCGATCTCGAAGCGAAGGATCGACCCGTCACGCGCCCCTTTCTTGAACGTCACCGCGTCCATGGCGATCGTCACGAGCTGGCATCCTGGATAGTCCAGGCTCGCCGCCATCCAGGCAAACTCGTCAACCCACTTGAGGAGGTTACCGCCGAAAAGAAACCCATAATGGTTCAAATGCTCCGGCATCACCAGTTTGTAGTTTGTCATGCGTTCATCCCTCCATTCACCTTCTGACTCGTCAAAACGAACCGTTTGCATCATACTCTATCCCATGACGACAGACCAGACCGTTCATTCGCTTCCCGAAACCTGGAGCCTGGCCGCCGACGTGACAGCCCTCCTGCCGCGCGGGGGCGTGGTCGCCCTTTCCGGCGACCTCGGCGCCGGAAAGACCGCTTTTGTCCAAGGCATCGCCCGCACCCTCGGTATCTCCCGCCCCGTGACCAGCCCCACGTTCACCCTCGTCGGCGACTACACCGGCCCCGGCGGACGCCTCGTCCACATGGACCTCTACCGCATGACCGGCCCCGACGACCTTCTGACCATCGGCTTCCCCGATTATCTGGAGAGCGGCGCCATCGTCGCCATCGAATGGCCCGATCGGGCCGGTGACCTGATCCCCCCCGACGCCGTGCATGTCGCCCTGACCGTCCTCCCCGACCGCACCTCGCGCCGGATCCTCATCCGCACATCCGCATCAACCGCGAAAGACCAGGAGTGATGCGCCGTTTCGGCTGACCTTTTTATGCATGCTGCCCCTGCCATCCCCCTTGCCGCCGGTTTCCTGCCCGATGACTGGAAACAGCTCTGCGCTGAACTCGGCGTGCCCGCGTTCCGGGCCGCACAGCTTTGGCACGGGGTTGCCTGCCGCCTGGCCAGCGAATGGGATCAGATGACCACCCTGCCCGCCGCGCTCCGTCAGGCCCTCGCCAGCCGTTGCGATCTGTCGGCACTCACGGTCTGCGAGCGCAAGCCGTCTCCCGACGGCGTCACCAAGTTTCTCCTCGCCTGCCGTGACGGCGAGCGGATCGAATCGGTCCTCATTCCCTCCCGTGACCGCCAGACCCTCTGCGTCTCCACCCAAGCCGGGTGCGCTTTCCGATGCGCCTTCTGCGCCAGCGGCGCCCTGGGCCTGGCGCGTGATCTGGAGGCGGGCGAGATCGTCGGTCAGGTCACGGCCGCCGCCCGCGAACTTCGCGCCGCGCCCGGCGCCGCGCCCGACGCCCGGCCCGAGAACCTGGTCTTCATGGGCATGGGTGAACCGCTCGCCAATTACGACAACACCCTTCGCGCGATCCGCGTCCTCAACGCCCCCGGCGGTCTCACCATCGGCGCCCGCCGGATGACCATCAGCACCTGCGGCGTCGTCCCCGGCATCCGCCGCCTTGCCGAAGAGGGACTGCAGGTCGAGCTCTCCGTCTCGCTCCACGCCCCGGATGACCGTCTGCGCCAGTCGCTCATGCCCGTGGCCGCCCGCTGGCCGATCGCCGAACTGCTCGCCGCCTGCGCCGACTACACGGCTCGCACCGGCCGAATTATCACCTTTGAGTACACCCTCGTCCGCGGGCTGAACGACCAGCGCCACCAGGCCGAACAACTGGTGCGCCTCCTCCGCCCCCTCCATTGCCGAATCAACCTGATTCCGCTTAGTCCGGTCGATGGCTTCGACGGCCGCGCGCCGGACGCTGAAACATGCGCCCGCTTCCAAGAATTTCTGGAGCAGGCGCGGATCAACACCACCCTCCGCCATTCGCGCGGCCGCCAGGCCGACGCCGCCTGCGGCCAGTTGCGGCTGCGGCGCACGGGCGACCGACAGGCATCCCCCCGTACGGGCGACCGACAGGTCGCCCTTCACAGCAAACCCATACACCCCTTATGACACACACCCCCACCGATCCCGTCACTCCCGCCGCCACGTCCCGCCGTACCGCCATCCGCGTCCTGTCGCGCTGGCTGAGTTCCCAGGACTTTCCCGACCGCATCATCCCAGACTGCCCCGACCGCGGCTTTGTGATGGATATCGTCTACGGCACAGTTCGTCAGCGCCGGGCCCTCGACTGGCTCCTGGCACGGCACGTCGACAAGATGCCCACCGGCGAAACGCTCGCGGCCATCCTCGCCGGCGCCTATCAACTGTTCTACATGCCCGGCGTCCCCGATTACGCCGCCGTTGACGCGACCGTCCAAGCGGCGAAGCAGGCCTCCAAACGCTCCGCCGGTTTCGTCAACGGCGTCCTCCGAAATCTCCTGCGCAACCGGGAGACGCTGACCGCCGAGCTCGCCCGCCAGCCGCTAGCCGTCCGCCTCTCGCACCCCGATGCGCTCGTTGCCCGCTGGGTGGAACAGTTTGGCGAGGCCGAGACTGCGGCGCTCTGCGAATGGAACAACCGCCCCGCCGAGACCATTATCGCCTTGCTCCCCCACTGTGGCATCGATGCCGCCACCTGGATCGCGCGCCTGTCGGCCTGTCCCGGTTGCGAAACCCTCGCCGCGCTCCCCCACCCCGCCGCGCCCGACACCGCCGTGACGATTCCCCACGGCTCGCCACGGCTCGAAACCCTCCCCGGATTCACCGAGGGGTGGTTTGTCGTCCAGGATCCCGCAACCCGAGCAGCGGTCGATCTCCTGGACGTCCGCCCCGGTCAGCGCGTTCTCGATGCCTGTGCCGCGCCCGGCGGCAAGACCCTGCAGATCGCCTCGCGCCTGCTCGCTGGCGCGCCCGGCGTCACGCCTGCGGGCGAACTGGTCGCCATGGATGTGCACAAAGACCGGCTCGTCTTCCTCCACGAGAACCTGGCGCGCGTCGGCATGGGCTGGGTCCGCGCCGTGCCCGGCGACGCCGCCCGGCTCACCCCCGCCGCAGCAGGCGGTCTGTTTGATCGCATCCTGCTCGACGTGCCCTGCTCCAACACGGGCGTCATTCGCCGCCGACCCGACGCCCGCTGGCGCTTCAACGCCCATCGCCTGCAGACGCTGGTGCACGACCAGCGCGCGATCCTCGCCAACGCCCTCACGCTCCTCGCGCCCGGAGGCATCCTCGTCTACTCCACCTGCAGCCTAGAACCCGAGGAGAATCTGCGCCAGATTGAACGGCTCTGCCTCGCCTCATCGGGCCTGCGCTTGATCGCCACCGTCGCGCGCCATCCCGTCCATCATGGCACCGACGGCGCCTTTGCCGCAGCCCTGCAAATGCCGGGATAACTAAAGAGGCGCTTGCAAAACCTCCTTCGTCGGTTCTGCAAGCGTAGTATTCAGAAGCCAGAATTCAGAATTCAGAATTCCACGCCGGGCTGCGCCTGAATGCCCGCGTCGAAACCGTGCTTGATGCAGCGCATTTCCGTCGCCGTGTCGGCCAGGGCGATCAGCCCCGGGGTCGCGCCGCGGCCGGTCAGCACGATGACGCCATCTGCAGGCGCCTGCCGGAGCGCGGCGATGACGGACGCCTCGTCCAGCAGGCCGCGGGCCACGGCGGTGCACACCTCGTCCAGAATGACCACCCGATACCGGCCCGACTCCATCGCCACGGTCACCGCGTGCAGCCCATCGACCGCCGCCTGACGGTGCGCGGCAAACTGCGGCACATCGTCGGACCGCGGGACAAATCCGAGCCCGGTCTGACGAACCTCCACCCCGGCCAATGAGCGAAACGCCGTCCACTCGCCCGTCGCGGCGCGCGCCTTGATGAATTGAACAATCAGCGTCGGCAGGCCGTGCCCGGCCGCGCGCAGCGCGATTCCGAACGCGGCAGTCGTCTTTCCCTTTCCGTCGCCGGTGAAAAGCAGAATCCGCGGCGTGCGCCCCCCGCCGCCTGTCAAACAGCCCGGTGTGTCGTCTATTTTCATGAATCGCCCAGCTCCAAAAGTGAACGGGGCATACCGTACACTAGCCAGCCCGCGCCGTCAATGAGAAGGATAACGCTAAAACGGCGCTTGCTCTCTGAGGTCCAAACCTCTATTATGTGTCCTCTTCTCGCGCTTGTAGCTCAATTGGACAGAGCGTCAGCCTCCGGAGCTGAAGGTTGTGGGTTCGATCCCCGCCAGGCGCACCAGTCTTTTCGGTCACTTCATGATCTACGGGCATCGAACGATTTCTGAAAACCCACACACTCACACACCCACACACTCGACCTATGGCAAGCATCTTCAAAGCCTATGACATCCGGGGCATTTACGGAACCGACCTGACGGCGGAAACCGCGTACCGCATCGGCCGCGCGTTTGTGACTTATCTCGGCGACTCCTGCCGAAAGGTTGTGATCGGACGCGACATCCGCCCGCACTCAGAACCCCTGTTCGCCGCGCTGGCAAAGGGGATCAACGAACAGGGTGCAGATGTGATCGACATCGGTTGGTGCTCCACGCCCATGTCCTACCATGCCAAC
>JBIJDW010000269.1:0-4758 GCA_044343885.1 Kiritimatiellia bacterium | reverse complement strand
CCACATTGCCCACGGTTTGGATATGGCCGCCCGAAACGCCGAGCAACACCTGAGCGATCGTAAGATTGCCGCTTTGCTCGGCCTGACGCAATGCCGCCACCAGGCCGGTTTCGGCCTGTTCAACCGCCACGACCTGGCCCTTGCGAACCCCGGTCGTCGGATACGTGCCAACCGCCGTCAAGACCAGGCCGTTGTTCTGATATTCGCCGACCGCCACCACGGTCCGCGTCGTCCCCAATTCAACCGCCACTAAAGGTTGGGTCGCCATAACCGCCATTCCCGTTTGATTGTTTTTATTCCGATGCGGTAAACCGCCCCTTCACCGTCGCATTCCAGAACCGCCTGCTCCGCCCCGAAGGCGTGTTCATCGCGCGCGACAGTTCGCTCAGCTTCATCTGCAAATCCCTCATTCCCTCGGGAGATCCGCCGCGAGTCTCCAGCATGCCGTCCCACGCAATGGTGACCTGCTTTTGGTCGATCAGCGTCAACATCAGATAATCGGGCATGGCGGCGTCGATCATGATAACCGGCAGTTGGAAAGGCTTCTTTTCAAGACAGGCAATCAGAAAAACAGCCGCACGCGCCATGCCGGTCAGGGAGCTGCCCTGCGAGCAGGCATGAATGCCGTCCACTCCCGTCAGCAACGGCAGCCCGCTGACCGACACGTAGCGGGGAAAGATGACGCCTTCGTCATCCACCACCAACCCCCCGGGTTCAATGCGCATAATCGGACGGCGCTCGACCATCCGCACCACCAGCTTATCAGGCAGGAGACGCGTCATGCGCAAGGATTTGATGTTGAGCGCGCGCAATAGAAATTCGCGGCGTGTGCCTTCCATGTCGAACCCAAACAGTGGCATTCCGATCATGACCCGGTTACCCCCGCTTCCCGCCGCCAGCAAATCGCGCACCAGAGCGGGTGACATCGTCTCGCCTCCATCCACGTCAATCTGGCGCATGACAAACGTCTTGTTCACCACAAAAACGCCCTTTCGGAACACCCAAGGCGATAAAAAAAGGATAAACAGCAGAGCCAGAAAAACAACGGTCCCGATCATGAACGGACGCAAGCCGGTCCACACGACCCCGGCGCCAGGCCCGCCGCGTTTGCGGTTTTCCTTGCGCCCGCTCTTTAAATCTAACCGTGTGACCCGCATCGTTCCGTTCCGTTCCAATCTGTCGCTCAGCCACATCGGGCTGCCTCCAGTATTCGCGCGCACAACTCAGGGAAGGCAATCCCCTGCCGCGCGGCTGCCTTGGGCAGCAAACTTGTCTCGGTGAATCCCGGCACCGTGTTGATCTCCAGAACATACGGTTCGCCCGCGGACGTGATCCTAAAATCGACGCGCCCCAGGCCGCGGCATCCCACCGCGTGGAACGCCCGGCACGCGATCTGTCCACACCGGTCGGCCAGCGCGCGATCGGCTGGATCATCCGGAAACACGATCCGAGACGCGCCGGGGGTGTATTTGGCGTTGAACCCGAACCAGCCGTCGGGCGCTAGGATCTCCACTGCCGGAAGCGCATCGTCCAGAAGCACGCCGACGGTCCACTCGCGCCCGGCGATGAATGTCTCGACCAGCACGCGCTCGTCTGGATCCATCCGGCGCGCCTGTGCCAGCGCGGCCTCCCACTCCCCCGCCTCGCGCACCAATCCCACACCCACGCTCGACCCGTCACACGGCGGCTTGACCACCAGCGGGAGCCGCATCGTCGTGTGCGCGCTCCCGGCTTCCAAAACCTCGTAGGGCGGCGTCACGACACCGGCCGCTTCACACGCCCGCTTCGTCGCGATCTTGTCCATCGCCAACCGGCTCGCCGCCGCGCCCGAACCGGTGTAGGGCAGCCCCCTCGCATCCAAATCGGCCTGTATCCCGCCGTTTTCGCCATAGCCGCCGTGCAGGGCAATGAAGACCGCTTCAATCTCGTCCGGCAAAACGCCGTTCACGGAATTGGATTCCAAAACTACGGGGAAAACGGAATACCCGGACGTCGCAAGCCCGGCGGCAATGGCGCGTCCCGAGCGCAACGATATCTCGCGCTCGCTCGACGTGCCCCCCATCACAACCGCTACCCGTTTGAACCGCATAACGCCCCTATCTCAATAGTCGCACTTCCGGCGTCAGCCGGACACCCCAGCGCGCGTCAACTGCCCGCGCCATCAGACGCATCAGCGCCAAGACATCCGAGGCGGTCGCTCCCGCCTCGGCCACGATCACGTTGGCGTGACCGCCGAACACCGCCGCCCCTCCGACCCGCATCGCCTTGCATCCGGCTGCCTCCAGCAGCCGGCCGGCAAAATCGCCGTCCGGGTTCCTAAAAACAGACCCCGCCGTCCGCAGGCCGTCCAACGCCGTCCGCCGCAGGCGAAACGCGTCGCGCCGCTCCCGCCCCGCCACGGGCGATGCGGTCTCCAACCTGAACCGCACCGAAATCGCCACTCGTCCGCGCAAGCCGTCGCACCTCCGGTAACCGAATCCGCACCGTGAAGAGGATAGTATAACCGGCGTGCCGTCAAAATTCAAACAACGAATCTCAACCACCCGATCGCCGATCGAACCGCCGTGAGCGCCAGCGTTCATCGCCAGCCAACCGCCGACCCTCCCCGGCACGCCTTCCAGACATTCGAGTCCCGCTAAACCGTCGGCTTCGAGACGGTCGAGCAGCGCCGCTCCCGCGAGGCCGCAGCCCACCTCCACCTCGCCGTCGCCGATCCGTTCATACGTCTGAAACGCCGACCCCGACAGGCTCACCACCAGGCCGGCAACGCCGCCGTCGGCCACCAGTGTGTTGGCCCCGGCGCCCAGCACCTGCACCGGAAGTCCCCGATCCGACGCGGCCACCATCGCACGCACCAACGCCGCCTCGTCCCCGGCCCTCACGAACCAGTCGGCCGCGCCGCCCACGCCCAATGTGGTCAGGCGCCCCAGCGGCGCGCCGGCCACGGCGTCCGCTGTCGGCGGCTGCGCCGCATCCGCCGCACATTCCCTCGCCCGCGCGGCCAGCCCCACGACATCGCCCGCTCCCACCAGCAGCAGCAGGTCATCCGGGACTAGACCGGACCGAGCCGCATGCCAGGCCTCGTCATGCGTCTCGGCGAGCAGCACCCGCATCGCCGGCCGCAAGCGGCGAAACGCGACGTATAAATCCTCCACGGACCCGCCTGCCAGCGGCTGCTCCGAGGCCGCATAGACCGGCATCAGGATCACGCGGTCCGCGCCGTCAAAGGCCGGAGGGAACGCATCCCGCAACGCCAGGGTTCGGGTGTATCGGTGCGGTTGAAACACCACCGTGATCGCGCCTCTGGCACACCCCCGCGCTTGGGCGATCAGCGCCCGGATCTCTTCGGGATGGTGCGCGTAATCGACAATCACACGGGCACCGCCGACCTGTGCCACGGTCTCAAAACGCCGTTTGGGAAGTTCCGCGCAGGCCGCTGCCAACCGGCCGACCGCCGCCTCGGGCGCGATGCCCGACACCACGGCGGCCGCGAGTGCCCCGAGCGCATTCAAGACGTTGTGGCGGCCCGGCACGCTGATCGTCACCGATCCCATCGACCGCCCACCGGCGAATAGGGTGAACGTGCTGCCGGTGGGGCCGCAGTCCACGTCTGACGCGCGCAGCCACGCCGTCTCGGAAAACCCGAACGACACCGCGTGTACGCCGTCGCACACGCGTCCGCACACCTCTGCGGCGAGCGGGTTGTCGGCGCACCACGCCACGCCCCAACGGGTCGCATCTACCACACGCCGGTAACACGCAACCAAATCCTCGATGCCGGCGAAGTGTTCCAGATGGTCGATGTCGATGTTGGTGACGACGGTGACGTGGGGCCGGTAAAGCGCAAGGGTGCCGTCGCTTTCGTCCGCCTCCACCACCAAGCGGCTCACGCCGCTGCCGCCGCTCTGCCCCGCGCCCGCGCCCAGGGCCGGCGATTCGCCGCCGAGGCACCACTCGACGGCGTGTCCCAGTTCTTGAAACAGGCGTGTGACAAACAGCGATGTCGTTGTCTTGCCGTGCGCGCCGCACACCGCAACGCTGTGCGGCGACGCCGATACCCAGGCGGCGAGGGCGACCCCGCGGTGCAGAACCGGAATGCCGGCCGCGCACGCAGCCGCAATCTCGGGTTCGTCGTCGGTGATCGCCGTGCTGCGAATCACGCACACCGGGATTCCGGCCCGGTGCGCCTCGACCAACGGCGCGAGATGCGCCGGGGCGTGCGCCGGGGCGACCGCCAGGCCCGCCGCCTGCGCTCGCGCGGTCAGCGGATTGGGGGCGGAGTCGCACCCGTCAACCGTCCAACCACGGGCCGCGAGCAGCGTGGCCAACCCCGCCACGCCCACCCCGCCGATACCCATCAGGTGGGCGCGCCCCGGGTATCCGGCAGCCAGCGCCTCGGCGATCACACGCTGTTCATCATAATCCCGCATCCGCCACCTTCGGGGTTCATTCCTTGGCTGGAGCGGCGGCGCGAATCTGCAGACCCAGCCGGCCCGCCGCTTCGGCAAATCCGGGAATCTGCTCGTGATAGCGCGCGACCAGCTTCTTGAGCGCCGCCCGCTGCCGCGGGGAAAGGACTTTCTTGAAACCATACTGCTTGGAGAGGCTCTCAAAAAACAGGTGGTCGTCAAAGGTCATCTTGCCGCGCTTGGTCGCCTCGCGCCAAACGGTGACGGTCGCCATCAGCTCCAACAGCGGACCGCTCTCGTTGTCTACCTCCACCACCGCATCCGCCTCCGCGATGTTCAGGCTCCCTTT
>JBIJDW010000268.1:0-4788 GCA_044343885.1 Kiritimatiellia bacterium | reverse complement strand
CCTTCGGACGCCCGTGGCATCACGGCCTCGAGGCGGGATCCAAGGCTGAGTTGTGCGCCGCGCTGGCCTTCATGCGCGACCCCGAAGCCTATATCATCTGCAATGGGTACAAGGATACCGAATTCATTGATCTGGCCCTCTCCTCCCTCAAGATGGGGCTGCAGACGATCCTCGTCCTCGAAACCCCCGGCGAGCTGGATCTGATCCGTGATCGAGCCGCCGAACTCGGCGTCCGCCCCCGCATCGGCGTGCGCGTCAAGCTCTCGGCCCGCGTCGGCGGCAAATGGGCCGAATCGGGCGGCGACCGTTCGGTTTTTGGCTTGAGTCCCTCCCAGGTGATCGAGGTGGTTGACGCCCTCCGCAGCCACGACATGCTCGACTGCCTCGAAATGCTCCATTACCATCTCGGTTCGCAAGTGCCCAACATCCGCGACATCCGCGCCTCCATCGCCGAGGCCGCCCGGTTCTACGTCGGACTCGTTGCCGAGGGCGCCCGCATGGGCATCCTCGACATCGGCGGCGGCCTGGCGATCGACTACGACGGCTCGCACACCAATTTTCCGTCGTCGGCCAATTACGACATTCAGGAATATTGCGCCGATGTGGTCGAGGGGGCGATGCACGCCTGCAACGAAGCCAACATCCCCCACCCCATCCTGATCTCCGAATCGGGGCGCGCATTGGTCGGCTATTACTCCGTCCTGTTGATCAATGTGATCGATACCGCCCGGTTCGAAGTCCCCGAACTGCCTCAGACCCTTCCCGACGTGATTCCCGAACCTCTGGCCAACCTCCTCGAAGTCGCCCGCTCGCTGCGCGCCAAGAACCTTCAGGAGTACTTTCACGATGCGGTCTTTTACCGCGACGAGATCCACTCCGCCTTCCAGCACGGCGACATCTCCCTGCGCACCCGCGCCCTCGCCGACCAAATCTTCTGGCACATCCTCACGCGCATCGCGGCGGAAGTCAGGAAAATGAAGTCCGTACCCCAGGAGTTGCGCGGTCTCGAAGCGGCGCTGGCCGATGTCTATTACTGCAACTTCTCGGTCTTTCAGTCGGTGCCCGATGCCTGGGCCGTCGATCAGCTCTTCCCCATCATGCCGATCCACCGCCTGCGCGAGAAGCCGACGCGCCTCGGGTTCATCTCCGACATCACCTGCGACTGCGATGGCAAGATCGACGCCTTCATCGATCCGCACGACGTCAAGACCGCCTTGCCCCTCCATGCCGTCTCCCGCGGCGAGGAGTACCTCCTGGGTATCTTCCTCGTCGGCGCGTATCAGGAGACCCTCGGCGACCTCCACAACCTCTTCGGCGACACCAATGTCGTCTCCATTCGCGTCGACGAGGATGGCGAGATCGAATACACTCAGGAACTGCGCGGCGATTCCGTGGGCGATGTGCTCTCCTACGTCGAATACAATCCCGGCACGCTGATGGAGCAATTCCGCGCCCTGGCCGAGGACGCGGTCAAGCAGAAGAAGATCTCCCCCGCCGACCGCCGCACCATCCTCACGGCCTACGAAAACTCGCTCCGGGGCTACACCTACTTCGAGAGCTGAGCCCGTGCCTACAATGCTTACTTGCCTATGTTTGAAACCTCCTCGCCGCTCTATCGCGCCGCCACCGCCGTCGCCGCCCGCCTCCGCGAGGCGGGCTGGCCGACCCTCTTCGCCGGCGGCTGTGTGCGCGACGCTCTGCTGGGCCGGCCGATCAAGGATATCGACATCGCCACCGCCGCGCCGCCCGATACGGTCGAGGCGCTCTTCCCCAGAACCGTCGCCGTGGGCAAGTCGTTCGGCGTGATTGTCGTGCTCACCGACACCGCCGCCTTCGAGGTCGCCACCTTCCGTTCCGACGGTGCGTATTCCGACGGACGCCGCCCCGACGCGATCCGCTTCACCACCGCCGCCGAGGACGCCTCCCGTCGTGATTTCACGATCAACGGACTCTTCTACGATCCCGCCGACGGCACGGTCTCGGACTTCGTCAACGGCCGCGCCGATCTGACCGCGCGCGTGATCCGCGCCATCGGCGATCCGGCCGCGCGCTTCCGCGAGGACCACCTCCGGCTGCTGCGCGCTGTCCGCTTTGCCGCCGTCCTCGACTTTGCCATCGAACCGGCCACGGCGGCCGCCCTCCACGCCTGCGCTCCGCTGCTCGCCTCGGTCAGCGGTGAACGGGTCGGCGTCGAACTCACCCGCATCCTGTGCGAAGCCTCCCGGCCGTCACGGGCGCTCGACCTGCTGCGCGAGACCGGCCTCCTCGACGTCGTGCTCCCCGAAGTCGCCGCCTATCACGGCTGCCCGCAACCGCCCCGGTATCATCCCGAAGGCGATGTCTGGGCGCACACCTGCCTGATGCTCGACGCTCTGCCCGCGCCGCGCGATGCCGATCTGGCCTGGGCCGTTCTGCTTCACGATGTGGGCAAGCCGCCCACTCGCCAGAGCCTCCCAGATCCCGCGATGGACGGCGCCCTGTGCCACCGCTTTCCCTGCCATGCGCCGCACGGCGCCGGCGTGGCCGCCGCGATCCTCGCGCGGTTGCGGCAGCCGACCTCGCGCGTCGAGGCCGTTTCCGACGCGGTCCGCCGCCACATGGCCTTCGTGGATATTGGTGCGATGCGCCCCGCGACCCGGCGGCGCCTGATCGGTTCGCCCGGTTTTGACCTGCTACTCGAACTTCACCGCCTCGACCTGACCTTCAGCACCGGCGATCTGACAACCCATGAATTTGCCCGCGCGTGCCGCGACGCCTTCGTCAACGAACCGGTCCTCCCCGAGCCGTGGATTCGCGGTCGCGACCTGCTCGCCTGCGGCCACCGCCCCGGACCGGAACTCGGCAAGCTGCTCGAACGCCTCTACGACGCCCAACTTGAGGGCGCCTATCCCGACCGCGAGTCGCTCTTGGCATCGGCACCCGCCCCAATCGCCTACTCCTGAGCCCGGCGTACGGTGCGAAAGCCGATGGCGGCGAAGGTTTCTTCCGGATTGGACCAACCACGTCGCGCGACACGGACGTTCAGAGCCAGGTCCTCCCACGAACCACCGCGGAGCACGCGCCCTTCCGAACTGGATGTCGGGCCGTCCGGGTTGGATGCGTAGTCGGGCAAATAGGTGCCATAATAATCCCAGCACCACTCCCACACATTGCCAGACACATCGTAAAGCCCGTATCCGTTCGCGCCAAACACCGCGACTGGGCAGGTGTTCGTACCCGCGTAGTGGGCGTTCGTGGAAGCGATGGTATCACCCCAGGGATACCGCTGGCCGGCAAGGCCTCCCCGTGCCGCCCTCTCCCACTCCGCTTCGGTCGGCAGCCGATATCCGTTCGCGTACCAGTCGAAAACGGCTTCCGGCGCATTCTCCGTCTTACGATACACGACTTCGTTGGCGGTGTAATAGCAGGGCTTGAGCCCCGCCTGTTCACTCCGCGCGTTGCACCACGCGACCGCCTCATACCAGGTGACCGTGTGCACCGGCTGGTTAGTCGCATTGCTGTCTCCTATTGGAGGATAGAGGTCGTAGCCGTTTGTAATCGCCCAGTTTTGCACATCCTGCCACAGCGACCCGGTCACCTCGGTCTGGTCCATGTAGAGCGCGCTCGTGTAGACCGTGTGGACCGGCACCTCATCGTTTCCCTCGTCTGCGAGCGCATTCCCCATCTGGAAAACCCCGGCCGGGATAAAAGCCATGCCTGCGGGCGTCGCGGGGTCGAACACGCGGAGGGAGACCGCGGTGTTGGTTGCCGTGTGCCGGACGAAATCGACCCAGTTGCTGGATCCTGTGAGTGTCACCGCTCGTTGCACGGTGCAGGTCACTCCTGCCGTCGCGGCGTTGCTCCAGACGAGTGTCCCACCGGCGGAAAGAGCCGTGATCGCCGTGTTTGTCGGCGAAACAAGGCGGAAGAAGACCGCGCCGCCGACCGCCACCCGCGCACACGCGAATGTCGCGCACACGAACAGCGCCGCCTGCCGCAGGCGTCGTCCCTTCGTTGTCGTCATGGCTTCCTCCTTTGCGGAACGGGGACCCTGCAAGGGATGAGAGGCGGTTCAGGGCTGCCCCACCGCGCGCTCCTGCTGTGCATTGCGGCGGAGGTGCAGCACGTCCTTAAACACCAGCAGCACCATCAGCCCGATCAGCAGCACGGCAAAACCGGTGACCAGCACGTTGATCACCCGCGGATGAGGCTTGCGCCGGGTGATCATCTCCCAGAGAGAAAAGACGATATGCCCGCCGTCGAGAACCGGCAGCGGCAGCAGGTTGATGATCGCGAGGTTGATGCAGATCATCCGCAGGAAGCCCATGCTGCTGAGCACACTCTCCTGCACGATATGCCACATCATGGCCATGATGATCACCGGCCCGCCGATCGCGCCCGCCACCCGTTTGCGCTCGCCGTCGGCCTTGGGCGCGATCAGCGCCTTCAGCACGCGAACCACCTGCATCGCGTCACTGCGGATCTGCCGCCACGGCGCGCGGTATTGCATCCACATCGCCGACTCGGCGGCGTTATCGACGCTGACGCCGATCAGACTCAAGCCCGCCGCGTTCAGCGCAGGCGTGACCGTGAGGGTCAGGTCTCGTCCGCCGCGCAGCACACCCACTTGCACCGGCCGAGCCCCGGCGGCGCCCATCCGCATGACGAAGTCAGAGCTGTTATGCACCTTGGCCCCGTCCAAGGTCACCACCACATCCTTGGCGAGCAGCCCAGCCGCCTGCGCGGGGCTGTCGGCCAGCACCTCCTGAATCTGACATTTGCCATCCCAGTACACACCGACAATTCCAC
>JBIJDW010000267.1:0-4790 GCA_044343885.1 Kiritimatiellia bacterium | reverse complement strand
ACCGACATGGTCACCACGCCCATCACCCGTTCCGGACTTGTGATCTTCGGTGTCGGATGCGGCCTGCTCACCATGGTTTTTCGCACCGTCGTCAATGGCGCCTATCCAGAAGGCGTCAGTTTTGCCATACTCATCATGAACGCATTCACACCGCTGATTAATCGGGCGACCAAGCGCCAGCCATTCGGAGCCAAAGCACCATGAAAGACATCCTCAAGCTCACGGGCATCCTAACCCTGATCTGCACGATCTGCACCGTCATTCTCGCCGCAGTCAACAAGGTGACCGAGGCGCCGATCGCCCAAGCCAAAGAGAAGAATATTCTTGAAGCCGCCAAGAAAGTACTTCCGCCCGGTTCGGAACCGATTAAAGTCGAAGCATTGACCCCATTGGATAACCAAATGGTTCGGACAAATGTTGTGTTTGTCGCCAAGGACGCCGCCGGAAAGGTGACGGCCGTCGCCGTCCAAGGAATGTCGAAGAACGGCTATGGCGGTCCGATCGTTCTGATGGTCGGCATCGCCGCCGATGGCACGCTGATCAATTTCGATGTCATCGAGCAGACCGAAACACCGGGTCTGGGGACGAAGATCGCGGAGGAATCGTTTCGCAAGCGCCTGATCCGGCGCCCCGACGGAACCCCGCGTCCCATCGCCGGCACCATCTGGAAGGTCACACGCGACGGCGGAGAGATCGACGCCGTCACCGCAGCCACCATCTCCTCCCGCGCCGCCACCGAAGCCGTTCGCGATGCCATCGTAACGTATGAAGCCGTGAACGGACGTCTGTAGCCCGGACGTACACGGATCTGCCAGACGCCGAATGATTGATTACAAAACGAGGTCATGCCTAATGAGTCACCTGCCGAACGCATCCATTTGCTTAGCGGTGTGTGTATCCCTCCTTCTCTCCCTGACCGGATGCACAACCTGGAAGAACAGCGACAAACCGTTTCAGGTTTCTGCCTCATCGTTGAATTGGACGGAGATTCTCTACTCGACGTCAGACGGCTCGCGGGTCGTTCGTATCTCGCTCATCGGAAACGGGCAAATCGTCATGCGCCGGGGTAGAGGCAGCCGGGTGCTGGACGAATTCGCCATGGACGTGGAGAGCGAGACCTGGACCGATATCGAGCGTGACGAGATCAATATCCCTCGTAAGGACGTTCAACAGATGCACCAAATACTGGTCAATCGCGGCGTCTTGAAACGCGTCAAAAAACTTCCCCCGGGCGCGTCGACGGTTGTGCAATTTCACGGTCGGATTGATGACAAAGTGTTTGCCTGCGTGTCTGTTGATCCGCCCCTGATTCAGGCCGTCGAGTCGATCATCGCCCTCTTTCCTCCGCCCCAGGCAACACCCAAAAAGAAATGACTGTGGAGGCTTATGTAAATGACAGAGACATCGCACACGCAAAAGCAGATGTATCCAATACTCGGTTACCTTGTGGCTTTACGGTCCTCCAGCCTGTTGATGCTCGTAAACCTGCGGGTTTTTACCGCTGCCGCGCTCTTATTAAGCCCCATGCGTGTACAGTCTCAAATCCGCCAACAACCACCGTCGGTGGAATTTATTCCCGTCGGACGGCTCGAGACCCGCAACTATCAGCACCTCGCCTATGGTCTCGCCGCCTTCAGCAGCCAGGCCGGCCTCGGTCACTCGTTGGACGTCATCAAACGGCAGGCTGCCGCCCTTCTCTGTGTTCCAAATCTCGATGGCATCACCCTCAATGCGCCCCTGACTATTCACTACCTGATTCCCAAGACGGGCGCCGATGCAAGTGATCCCGCTGTCGCGATACGGCGTGTTGCCATCGTCACGCTTGAAGACAACGGCGCACTGCTTTTTGACATGTTGCGAACCATCTATGCCGAATTCACGCAACATCCGTGGGGCGTCACCTTCTCGCATTTGAACAGTGGCTATGACTGGCCCTATCCGCAGGTAACCGTCAGTTTGCAGGGCAAGCGCGCGTTTCTCTCCGTGACGTCCGAAGCGGCCGAATGGCTCGCCACCTCTGGCAACGTCCTGCAATTGAGGGCATCCACCGGTGACTCGCTCTCCAGCAGCTTCATCCCGGAAACGCTGGCAACCCTTCTTCGCAACGTTCTGCCACAGGAAGCCGCTTCCCGCTCCACACCCGTCATGCACCTCTTCGCCCGTCTGATTGCGGCCTCGCTCCATAATCTGGACGCGATCGACTTCACCGCCAAGGCCGATGGTATCTCGCTGACGCTCACCGGCGCGCTTCGACCCAAACCTTCTAGCCAGACCGTCGCAGTTGTTTCCTCTGCGAAGACAACCGCATTGGGATTGGCCTGCGCCGCCGCCATTCCTGCCGAGGCCGTCTACGCTTCGGCAGAGGCGTCACCTTCGCCGCACGGGGACTGGCTCTCCAACGTGTTCGACGGTACGGCGGCCGGACTCCCAACCCTTAAGCAGCTTGTCGTTGCCCCCGCCACCGCGCATGTGGCCTACATCGAACCTTCGGCCAAAGGCCAGTCCCTGATTTACGTCTGCATCCTCGAAATCGCCGACCCCGCATCCCATCTGACAGACATCGCTCGAAAACTGGAACGATCTCATCTGGGCGCCGGACTGGGCTATCGCCCTCAACCCGACCGGCAGTCCGGAAAAAGTCTGATCCGTGTTTTCCGCATGGAACGCGACGCCGCCGCCCAGGATCAACCCGCTTCTGCCGCGCCATCCGCCACGGTCTCGGACGAGACGCTTCCCCTGCTTCTGGCTCTGGCTGCGGGGGGGCTGACCTGCGAGCTGACCGCCACCGACCGCTATCTGGTGCTGGCGCTCGGATCTGAGGGCGTGATTGACAACGTCCTGCCCGCGCTCGCCGTCGCACGTCCCGATCCATCACGTCTGCGCGCCCGCTGGCAACCTTCCGGAATGCGTATTCCCGACAACGCCCAATCGGTGACCGTCCTCTATCCGGTCCGGCTTTTCCGTCAGCTTGTCAGTATCCTCCCCGGTTCGCGCAGCGATCTGGTCCGCCGCATCCCAACCTTGGGCGACGGCATGCTCGCCTTTCGCACCCCGACCGGCGAGGATGGCCGATTCGAGTCGGTGCTGCGCATTGCCGCCAATGAATTGAACAGTCTGCAACTCGCCTTCGAACATGGACAGCCCATCATCCAGGAACTCCTCCTCAATCGCGCCATCCAGTCCATGATCGGAAAACCACTAGCCCCCAATACCGATGACGCTCCCATGCCCGAAAAGGTACCACCCGTTCCCGAATAATACCACAGCGCTGGAGACTGCCGCCATGCCACCGACCATTCTTTTTGCCACAGTCCTGATGGAACGTAATCGCTGGACCGCCGACAAGCAGCCGACCGTGGCCGTCAGCGACTGGCTGGCCGATCTGTCCCGCGCCGGCTTTGACGGCATTGAGCTGTGGCAGAACCACGCGGTGGCTGCGAGTGAGCAGGAACGGGACGCTCTGTCCACTTCGCCTGTGCCGATCACGATCTTTAATTCCTATGTCGCCTTCACCGACGTCGACGCCGAAGGGCGCACGCGTGTCGCGGATCTCGTTCGCCGCTTCAACTGCCGCGCCGTCAAATTCAATCTGTCCAGTCGCCTGGAAACGCGCGCGCAGGAAGTCGTCGAGGCACGGCGCTGGTTCGCCTCGATGCCGGACGTGACGCCTCTGTGCGAATGCCACCCTGGGACCAGCGTCGAGCACTCCGCCGCAGCCGCCGCCGCATTTGCCGACTGGCCCGAGCTGCGGGTCATCGTCCATCCCTTTTTCTTTTCAGCCGAGACGCTGCAGGGATGGTTCGACGCCTTCGGCCCCCGCATCAGTCATTGCCATGTGCAGATCCGTCAACCCGGCTCTAACGGAATTTTTACACGCCTAGATGAACAAATCGAACCGGTCACCGATCAGACCCGCCGGGTGCTACGCAACGGCTTCACCGGCTCGTGGGCGATCGAATTCACCAAGGGCGTCTGCACGCCCGATGATTCGCCCGCCCCGCTCGTCGCGGCGGCGATCCAAGACCTGCACACGCTTCGCAAACTTTTGTGAGGCTCTTGCAAAACCCCTCTGGGGTGTTTGCATGAGAGAAGCCAGAATTCAGAAGACAGGAGTCAGAATAATAGGACACGTTGCCCATGAGAGGGTTACAATTCTGAATACTGAATACTGGCTTCTGAATACTGCGCTTGCAGAACCGACGAAGGAGGTTTTGCAAGCGCCTCTTTTGTGAGCCTGTTCTCACCGGGCGGTTCCGCACACCAGCCAGTGTGGCATCGGCGGCGGCGCTAAACGGGTCTCGCCCGCAACAAACCCCGCCTCCGCGAGCCATCCTTTCAGTTCCACATCCGAGAAGACCCATCCATTTCGGGTGGTCAGCGCCATGTTGACGGCGAACAAAGCCGAAAAAATGGGACGGGTGTGCGTGGCGTCCGTCATCATGTCCAGAATGAAGATGCGTCCGCCCGGCTTGAGCGCCGCACGGGCCCGCTTGAGTATCGAAATAATCTGCTGCGGCGACTCCTGATGCAACGCGCCAAAGATGGTTACGGCATCAAAAGCCCCCGCCTCATAGTCGTCGGTGTGATAGTCCCCGGCCTGACACAGCACGCGTTGCGAGAGTCCCGCTTCACGCACCAGCTCGGTCGCAACCGCCGAAACGGCCGGCAAGTCAACCGTTACGCAGGTCAGCGACGGATGCGCCTGTGCCAGCAACACGGCGTACGTCCCGGGCCCGCCAGCCAGATCCAGCAAGCGCCCGCAACCGGCCAAGTCCAGCATCGGCACGATC
>JBIJDW010000266.1:0-4801 GCA_044343885.1 Kiritimatiellia bacterium | reverse complement strand
CCAGCGGACGCCACAACCACTCCCCCGCGTCGGTTTGGATCTGCAGGCCATCCGAATCATGAACCTCCGGACGGACATCATCGAACCGGCGCTGGGTGTTCTTTCCAAACCAGTACATGCTCGTCAGAGGCGCGATGCCATAACGCTGCAAATCGACACGCGGATAGAGCGCGACGCAGACGCGCGTCACCGTCTCCGCACCCGGTTCGATGGTAAACTCCACCGCGCCCGCCAGGCTCTCGCTGTCGAGCACCCCGCGAAGCTTCAGCGTCCGCCCCTCACGATCAGGCCGCTCAACCCAAAACTCCCTGAACCGGGGAAACTCCTCCGCGCCCTCCCCCCCGCAGTTGACCGCCAGAACCCGCGCGGAAAGCCCGTACACATGCGCGGCCGGAACCACGCGATAGTACGACGCCCCTTGAAAAACAATCACCTCGTCCAGCTTGTCGTTGCGATTGATCGGGTACAGCACGCGAAAGCCGGAGAACTTGGCGCTCTTGAAATCCGCCCAACTATACCGGCTGTTCGTGTCGTAAGCGAAGAACTCCCGAGAGAAAGGAACGGCCATCACCTCGTCGCCATCCACCAGGTTCACATCAATCTGATCCTTGCGATCGCCCCCCGGATGAAAGAACTGCAACTGGAAGGGCAAACGCTCACGCCGCCACACCGACTTGTGATCGTCGAATGTGATCTGATTAAGCTGATCGTAGCTCAGCTCAAGCAACCGCGGAGACACAGGCTGCCGATGATCCGCATAAGGCTTCGACGCCAATTGCCTCGCCAACGCCTTGACCCCCGTGAAATTCGAAGGGGGCAGACGAAGCCCTTCACTCGCCTCCTCGGCACTCACGGCAGCACCGCACAGCGCAGTCAACGCGACCAGAAGAATGGACACCCGCTTACGCACAACACCCTTCACGCAAAGCCCCCTTACTCCGGTTGGAACACCACAGTGTACGATCACATGCATGGTCAAAGCAAGATTACGATTATGATTACGATTATGAATCAACGACCTCATCAGAACGGCCATGCGCCCCGCGCGCCTCCTTCAGAGGCAGCCCGAACCACGCGCCGACACATCAAGTCGCCTCGAGGCTCTTTCAGGTCGGCGGGCGGAATCACTACGCCGCCTTCCAGCGCGAACCCCAGCACACCCTCGCACGCCTGCCGCAGCATCCAGCCGGCCGCCCCGGTGTATCCATTCCAGATCATCCGCCCCGGATAAGGGCCAGCGAGAATATCGGCTGCCTGCTTGTTCGGCTGCCCGCCGTAGTTCTCGATCTCCAGCGGCGTGACATGACTCAGCGGCGATATCTTCAACCACAACCGCAGGCTCGCATCCCGGTAGCGCGCGGCCGTCACCACATCACCGTCGGCCTGCGCCCGCTCGCTGATGATCCGGGCCGCCCGGACCAGCCATTGCACGCCATGACAGTACATCCCGCTTTCGCGCACACCTTCCGGATACCGGCTGCCCCGCCCCAGAAAGGGCTTTCCATACTCCCGCAGTGCCGGCCAGCCGAGCAGGATCACCCGCTCTTTCTCCAGAAGCCTCAGCGCCGTGTCAAAGGCCACCTTCGCCCGTTCGGGATTGATCCCGGACAAAACCGGCCACGATCCCATCAGCGCGTCGATCTCCCACGACCCGCCGCCTTCCACGCCAATCTCGGTTCCGTTATCAGCGATGGCCCGCAGGTACCGGTCTCCACGCCACGTCGCTTCAATGGCTTTCCCCAGCGCCTCCTGACGCTTTCGGTAGATCGTCGCCCGCCGCGTGCCGCCGTGCGTTTCAACGAACGGAATGAAATCGCCCAGCACCCGGTACAGGAAAAGCCCCAACCAGACGCTCTCTCCGCGCCCTTTGCGCCCGATCGCGTCCAATCCATCGTTCCAGTCGCCGGTCCCCATCAAGGGGAGCCCGTTCCGCCCCATCTGGTGATCCAACACCCGGTCCAACGCCCTCACGCAATGCCGGTAGAGCGTCTCCACGCGCGGGGTCCGATGGGCAAACCCCACCATCCCATGCTTCCCTCCCGGCAGCGGCACGAGCGGCGTCTGCGCGCGCAGGTAGCTCACTTTTTCGTGCAGCAGCGCAGAGTCCCCGGTCATCCGGACGTACTCCTCAACGCCCCAGACCAGCCACAGCAGATTGTCGGAGGCGTGGGACCGGTTGAGCAATCCCGTCCGCCCATCGTGTTGCAGGAAGAACCAGTGCGCAACATCGCCCTCCGTGAACTGTTGGGCGGCGTGCAGCAGCAACTGTTTTCGCGCCAATGCCGGATCAACCCAGATCAGATTCACCGCATCCTGCAATTGGTCGCGGAATCCGAATGCCCCGCTGGACTGATAGAATCCTTTGCGCGCCCGGATCCGCTCGGCCAGCGTCTGATACTGCAACCACGGAAGATACGCATCGAAGGCCGCCTGATTGGTCTCAACGCGCAGCGCCCCCGTAAAGCCGTTCCACCAACGGCGGGTCTCCTCCAGCGCCGATTGCGCGGCCTCCACGCAGGCGTACCGCCGGATCAGGGCGTCTGCCCCCGCACGATCATCCGCCTGTCCGAGAATCACGACCAGGGTTCGGCTTTCGCCGGGTGGAAGGTCGATCGTCGTCAGGAACGCCGCCACCGCAGCCCGATCCACAGGGTCCGCCTCACCCGCACAACCCTGCGCCACGGCCTGAGGACGTGCGACCGCGTTCCCGCGTCCGAAGAAGCAACTCCGCTTCGTGATCGTCGTCTCGGCCGGCACGCTCATCGCCACAAAGGCTGGCCCGGACCGGAACCGGTTCCGGGGGTTCTCGAAGAACAGCGCGCCGGTCTCCGCGTCCCGTCGCACCCGAAGCGTTCCAGCGTTCTCCGGCTCGTCGGCCAACACCATCTGGAAGTACGGAGCCACCCGCAAGCGCCGCGCCTGGTCGGATCGGTTGGTCATGGAGAGCCGATACACGCCCACCGGAGCGTCCGGCGGCACAAAAACCGTCAACTCCGTGGCGAGCGTTCCCTTTTCCATCCGGAACGTCGCCGTTCCATCCAGGCTGAAATCCGCCAGGCACCGCGCCGCATCATCCCGCAACGGTTCATAGGTCGGCGAATACCAGGCCTGCTCGGCCTCATCGAAAAGATAGAATGCCTCCGCCGGAATTTCCCGCGTCACGGTGTCCGCCCACTCCGCCGTCAGGCGGTTCTGCTGGGCATTATCGCTGGCGCTGCAATGCAGCCCGCGATTCGTCACGCACAGGATGTGTCCGCAGCCATTGGCCATCGTGTGGTCGTAGGGCAAGGGCGTGAACGGGGTCAGCACCCGCATCGTCCGGCCCGCCTCCCGCATCTCGACATACGGCGGCTGAACCCCGGACACCCTCCGGCCATGGAAGACACGCAAGGGCGCAACGTGAGCGCGCGGCAGCCGGGATCCCGACACCAGCGCGCGCCGGATCCAACTGCATGCCTGAGGACGGCTGTTCGCGCATCCGATCAGCAGCTTGACCACGCGGCGCCCCCCGGGCGGAATCGTCACGCTCAGCAGCAGGCAGCCCGTCGGATCGAAATCCGGCCCCGCCCCGGTATCGCGCGGGGCATGAAAACGAAGCGTCTGCAAGGCCCGGGGCGCCCAAAGACTACTGGCCCGGCCGATAAAATCCACGCGGGTCATCAGAAATCCGTCGGGCGTCACGTCGGCCGCCAGAAACCCGACCTTCTTGGTGTCGCGGTGGCGCGCCAGCACGGCGTGCAGCCCCGCCACATATTCAACCTCCGGGAAAAGCCGATTGTACTGGGTATGCGTCCGGTCGGCACCGGGGCTGTTCAAGACCCACTCCAGATAGGGAACCACCTTGAGGTCGCGCGCCGTCGGACCTTCGTTGTGCAGCTCGATCTCCCACAGCTCGGCCGCAGGCACCTCGGGCGCCAGCGTAATCCGCACCGTCGTCCGAATCCCGTTGCCGACGCTCGTGATCCGAAGCGCGTCCTCATCCGGACTCACCGTGCATTTTGGAAACAGCGCCGCTGGCCAGTTTCCCGCCACCGGCCACCAGCGCCCTGCGTGGTCATGCGGCACGGCGGCATCCACAATGAACAGGGCGCGGCCAGCGGGATCAATCCCTTCATAGGAGCGCCGGGTCACATCCACATCGTCGCGCGTCAGCCGGCTCACAATCTCCCCGCCTGCTTTCGCACTCACCTCATAACGCGGGCCGGACAAGATGTACTCCGGCTCTTTCCCGCGGGCCACAATCGCCGTCACCCGGCGGCATCCCGCCGCCACCGCAGTCGCCATCCCGAAAAACCCGGTAACCCAAAACACCTGCCGCCCGATCGGCAGCGCCATCAGCATCTCCACCCATCCGCGTGATCCGGCCATAATCGCCTGGGACGTGTTCCAGACGTAATCCCAATCCGCCCCTGAGGGAATGTAGTATGGAATCAGCAACGGCGCCCAGGTGGCGAAGCGTTTCACGCCTTCGGGGAGGAACCGCACGGTGGCCGCCGGACCGATAAAACGGGCCACCCGCTCGTCCAGCCGGTCGAGACCGATGAAGCTCAGATTCACCAGCGTCGCCACCCGCAACCCCATGTGATCCAGCCAGATCAAAATCCGGAACCCGCCATAGGCGACGATCCACATAAACAATTCCCGGCTCCATCGGACAAACTCGCCCGTATCCAGCGAGAAGCTTTTCACGAGTGCCACCAGCGTATGAACCGCCCCATCCTGGTTGAACCAGGTCGGCTGCGGCATCTGCCAGAGGAACGTGGCAATGATCGGGGACATCCACAGGCCCCAGCGCATGACC
>JBIJDW010000265.1:0-4826 GCA_044343885.1 Kiritimatiellia bacterium | reverse complement strand
CGTCCAACACCCAACACCCAACACCCAACGAAGACGCTGGCGCGTAGGGCTTGCGTTCGTTGCAGGCCGTCAGGCCTGGAGCCGGGGTGCCCTCACCCCGGCCGTTGGCAATCCCATGCACCTGTCGGCCTGAGGGCAGGCTGGCTCCAAGCTGACGCCGACATTCGAACATCGCGAGGCAGGGCGGTGGCGTCCCCTGTCTGCGCGCGTCTGCCTGTTCATTCCCTTCCTGATTTCCTGTTTTCCAAATTAAATAATCCCGCGCCAAGCCCGGAATCCGACTAAGCTGCGCAGTTAGTTTTCATTTGGAAATCAGGAAAGCAGGAAAGAGAAAAGCGGGAAGCCCCGTCCTTGGTGAACAACGTCCAACGCCCAACGCCCATGTCCCGTAGGGCTTGAGGAGTGTCGCAGGCATTCTTCATCTCCAGCATCTGCTTTCTTTTTCAACGATATTCAATTTTTCTGGTCCTTCTCATCATCATCATCTTTTCTCACCGCTGACGTTCGGCCTGTCTCATTGTATTCGTCTTTGCGATCAGCGTTCCTGAAGTCAACGTACCATGTGCTAAGAGATAACGACCAAGGTGAGGCGGCGGTATCCCGTCGCCTCTACCGCCTTGTTCGCACTTATTGTCACTCCGTCAATAATGGAATCTCGCTTGTGCGATGAGAACCGCATCATCCTGCATCTTATAGACGAGGCGGTGTTCGTCTGTGATTCTCCGTGACCAATATCCTGCCAAAGCGTGCCGAAGGGGTTCAGGTTTCCCCGTACCTTCAAAAGGTGTTCTTGAAATCTCCTTGATTAAGGCATTGATCCGCTTAAGCAACTTACGGTCTGTCTGTTGCCAATGAAGATAATCTTCCCATGCTTGGCTTGAGAAAGTGACCTTCATTCAATAAGTTGCCTTTCCTGACCTTTTCCACTCTCAAGTTCCCGGATGGAATCGAGGAGCCTCCTGGCATTCTTGGGGCTTCGCAAGAGATAGGCAGACTCCGTAAGTGAGTCATAATCTTCTTGTGCCATCATGACAACCGAATCCTCACGCTTCCGTGTGATAATGACGGGGACGTGATCCCGGCAGACACGGCGAATCGTGACGGCCAGTGTCTCCCGTGCTTCTGTGTAGGTCATTGCATTCATATTGGACAGGATACTGTACAGCTTGTGCGGTTGTCAAGAGTATCCATCTCCTGTTTTCCAAATTAAATAAGCCTGCGCCACGCTCGGAATCCGGCTAAGCTGCGCAGCTCGTTTTCATTTGGAAATCAGGAAAGCAGGAAAGAGAAACGCGGGAAGCCCCGTCCCTGGTGAACAACGCCCAACACCCAACACACATGAGGAGTGTCGCAGGCATTCTTCATCTCCAGCAGCCGCTTTCTTTCTCTTCGTGACTTCGTGTGAGCCTTATTCACACGAAGTCACGAAGTCACGAAGGAGGAACGTCGTCAGTAAACAGCCGAACCGCTCATTACGCGATCGGTTAGTGGTGTGGGAGGGGCGATCCGCAAGGGGCGTCCCTATCCCGATAGATGCCGTATGCCTTGTCACGTCGGATTCCATACAAAATATACCCCCTCAGCTACTCGCTCATGATAGCAATGTGTTTGGCCTATGAACACACGTGCTTCCGTGTCGCTCCGAAACACACGAATGCCAACAGCAAACCCACCGAAGCCACACTTACAGAGGCCGATGTGAGGCGGAATCTCAGGCACATCCAAATGGATTCCAGCGGCTAATAAGGCTGCCTTTCGCGACCAACACAAGTGCAGCGATAAGAGTCATTGCCGAGACCATTCGACCCAGCAATTTCCTTGTTATGAGATCATTCATGTCTTACTTTGCATAACGAATAGCGTTTTATCCCTCGTGAGGCAAAGTATATCACCGCGTGCTGTTTGCAAACAAGCTGGAAGCCTCAAAGGTTTTACGGTATCATCATCTGCGTCTTCGCGTTGTGCCTGTGCTGAATGTGCGCCCATTTGCCATGAACACTACCGTCCTTGCCTGGCTGATTCCCGGCACGGCCGCGCTGCTCGGCGCGGCCGTTCTGGCGGGCTGGCTTGGGTATGATCCGGCGGCCGATCTGGTCGTGCACGTTCCCGGCATGGATGGCGAACCCGCTCACGCCGGTCCGGCGGCGCCGGGGGCCGCCGTGCGCATCGGCCACCAGTTTCAGGCCGGCGATGGCGTCGCCGCCGATCTTCCCGGTTCGTGGCCGGGCTTCCGCGGCGCCCGCGCTGACAACCGGTGCGCCGATTCGGTGGCGCTGGCCGACCGCTGGGAGGCCGATCAGCCGCCGATTCTGTGGCAGGTGAAGTTGGGGGAGGGCCACGCCGGCGCGGCGATCCATCGCGGCCGCGTCTATGTCCTGGACTATGACGAGCCCGCGCGCCGCGATCTCCTCCGCTGCCTTTCCCTAGCGGACGGACGCGAGCTCTGGCATCGGGGCTATCCGGTGGATGTTCCGCGCAATCACGGTTTCTCGCGCACCGTCCCGGCCGTGACCGACCGCCATGTGGTGACGCTCGGCCCCCGCTGCCAGGTGATGTGCGTGGATGCCGTCACCGGCGATCTGCGCTGGGGAATCGATCTGGTCGCGACGTTCGGCGCCACAGTCCCCATGTGGCATGCCGGCCAATGTCCGCTGATTGTCGGCGACACCGCCATCCTCGCGCCGGCCGGACCCGAGACGCTGATGATGGGCGTGGATTGCGCGACGGGGCAGATTCGATGGAAAACCCCCAACCCGCAGGGGCTGAAGATGTCGCACGCTTCGATCATGCCGGCGGTCATCGGCGGCGTGCCGATGTATGTCTATGCCGCGCTCGGCGGGATGGTCGGGGTCAGCGCCGAAGCGGGCCGCGAGGGCACGCTGCTGTGGTTTACGCAGGACTGGGATCGGTCGGTGATCGCGCCGTCTCCCGTCATCTTCGAGGATGGGCGGATCTTCGTCACGGCCGGCTACGGCGGCGGAGGCATGATGCTGCAGGTGACGCGCGAGGGCGACACGTTCCGCGTCGTCACGCTGCAGACGTTCAAGGCCAACGAGGGGTTTGCCTCGGAGCAGCAGACCCCGGTGCGGATTGACGGACACCTGTTCGGGGTTCTCCCCAACGACGCGGGACCGCTCCGCAACCAGTTGGTCTGCGTCAACCCCGACGACGTGCGCACGTTCGTCTGGACGAGCGGACGCGATCGCCGGTTCGGCCTCGGCCCCTACCTGGCCGCCGACGGCAAGCTCTATGTGCTCGCCGACGACGGGATGCTCACGATGCTGCGCGCAACCGCCGAGGGCTACCGCGAGCTGGGACAGAAACACATTCTGGACGGTCACGACGCCTGGGGCCCCATGGCACTGGCTGGCGGACTGCTGGTGTTGCGCGATTCCACCCGCATGGTGTGTGTGGATTTACGCGGAGGAAAATAATGCACAAGGGAATGTCTCTCTTTTTGCTGGCCGCCATGCTCGCGAGCGCGCTCGCCCTGATATGTCGGAGCTGCATGACAACCCTGCGGAACGGTGACCGGACGGTCGAAGCCAAGATCTCCGCCTACGACGCCCAGATTGCCGCCCTAGGCGTGATCGATGCCGACCAGATCCTCTACCGGGAGGCCCGGCCGCTGGTTCCGACCGGACTCACGGTTCTGCGCGCAATCGCGGTGGGTCCCGACGACCGGATTTATGCTGGCGGCGGTCGCAATCTGGTCGTCCTGTCGCCACAGGGGGAAACCCTCCGGAGCCAGACCCTCGACGGCGACATCTCTTGTCTGGCCGTGGACGCAACGGGCCGCCTGTATGCGGGACTCGGTGCCGCCATCCAAGCTTTTGACCCCGAGGGCCGCCCGACCGCAACCTTCGCCGACATCGGGACGAATGCGATCATCACGTCCCTGGCGGCCACCGGCGACGACGTTTTCGTGGCGGATGCCCGGAGCCTGACCGTGCTGCGCTACACGCCCGACGGCATCCTCAAGAACACGATCAACGGCCGGCAGGGGCAGCCGGAGGAGCTCGGGTTCATTGTGCCAAGCCCCTTCTTCGACCTCATGCTCGGCCAGGGGGACACCATGTGGATCGTCAATCCGGGCCGGCACCGACTGGAGGAATACGCGTTCACCGGCGAGCGGATCGGCGCCTGGTCGGAGCGCCCGGGGGCAGGAATTGAGAATTTCTGCGGCTGCTGCAACCCTGTCCATGTTGCCCGGCTCGCCGACGGCTCGGTCGTGACCAGTGAGAAGGGGCTGTCCCGCGTGAAGGTATACGCCAGGCGCGGCCGGTTCACCGGCGTGGTCGCCGCCCAGGACCTGTTCGATGGCGCCGCTGCGGGCCTCGATCTGGCCGTGGATTCCAAGGACCGAATTCTGGTGTCCGATGCCGTCCGCCTGCAGATCCGTGTGTTTGAGTTGAAATAAGGGAAAGCGCCATGTCTACCATCGACGAGACCCGGAGTCGCCGCGAATTCATCCGATTCTGCGGCCGTTTTGCCTTGCTGGGCGTCGCCGCGTATTACGCCGCGCGGCTGTTCATCCGCGGCCAGGTCTCGCTGACCGGACAAGCCTGCTCGAATCAGGGGGTCTGCTCGACCTGCCGCGCCTCTTCCCGGTGCGGCTTACCTCAAGCGTTGTCGCGACGTCAGGCACGGGAGGGTCGCTCATGACAACGCCGCAAAAAACAGACGACGCTCCGGCGACCGGCGTCTCCCGCAGGCAGTTCCTGCAAAACGGATTGTGGGGGCTGGCCGTGGCCGCCGTTGGCGCGATCACCGGTCTGGCCGCGTCGCGCAGCAGCCGGTCGTCCCACGTCTGGCAGCTCGATCCC
>JBIJDW010000264.1:0-4900 GCA_044343885.1 Kiritimatiellia bacterium | reverse complement strand
TGATCGGCCGCATCGTCACGGTCACGTCACCGCTCTGGTCGGCGCGAAATGCGAACCGGCGTCGCGCCAGGGTAGAATCCACCGGCAGCCGGACCGTGCAGGGAAGATTCTGCGTCTTCTGTTTTCCAGTGACGGAGATTTCCAGGCGCAACATCGAATCGGTGTTGGTGGAAAGGCCGACCCCGTTGATCAACTCGACGAGGTAGGTTGTCCCGGCGTCCGCCTTGAACGGTGGCAGCGTGACCGCCTCGGTCAGCGTGCCGAGATAGCCGGGCTGCTCGCCAACCACCGTCATCGGATTCGCCGGCTTGAGCAACGTGCGCATCTGCTCCGGCGATGCGAGGTTCTTATCGAATGAAACGCTCGTGCGCGGGAGGGATTTTTGATACGAAGGTTCCAGCGGCAGGGACGGCAGCGTGCTCCCCGCCTCCGGAGGAACGTCACCCATGGGTTCCTGTTTGGCGAACTTCTCCGCGGTAATGGCGTTGCCGACGTTCAGGTCCGTCGCCCGACGAAGTTTTCCGTCCAGGGCATTGAACACACGCAGGACACCGTCCGCGCCGGCTGTAACCAGGGTCTTTCCGTCCGGAGAAAATCGCACGATACTTCCAGATCCCCCGTCGATATCCCAAACCAGGGTTCCGTCCTTGGCGAACCGCAGCATGCGTTTGGTGGAGGTCGTGAGGACAAACGACTGGTTATCCGGAGCCAATACGGCGGCCATCACCCGGCCGGGCACCGGCAGGTCCTGATCCTGGCCGCCCTTCACTGGACGGAGATAGGCGCGGCAGGATGGACCTCGCAGGGAGAAGTGATTGTTTTCGACAATCAGCAAGGCGTCGCGTCCCGGCAGTTGCAATACCCAGTCAGGACTGCCGGTCAAGGCCGCCATCGCGTTCCCCGATCGTCCACTCTCAGCGATCAACTCGTGCGCGGACTCATCGTCGGCCAGCACGAGAAACCGGTCTTCGAGCGGGATGGCTTTACCCTTGTTGAGCGGGATGCCGTTGCGAGTCCAAAGAACCTTGCCGGTCGCGTAGTCGAGTCCCAGAACCGAAGGCGCCACAATCGTGTTTTTGGGGCCGCTCATGAACGCGGAAACCAGGACGACACGCCGATTGCCGCTGAAGGCGCGCGGAATCACGGTTCGTACGGTGGTCAAATCCGCCGATTGTGTGCTGTCTTCATAACGCCACAACACGCTCCCTTGCGCGTCCAGCGCCAGCAACTGGTCGCCATTGCTCCGAAAGACTTTGCTCGTTTTCGGGTCTTCCAGCGTGGGAACCTTCTCGGCCTTGCTGATCCATCCGCGACTGAGGTCGTATTGATACACGCCGTTCCACTGGTTGAGGCGCAACAACGTGTCGCTGATCGGAGTCATCCACCGTCCCCACATAAACCAGTTCGGGAACGGCTTAGTGGGCGGGGGCAACCGCTGCTCCAAAAGCTTACCGTCGGGATCCAGTACAAAGAGCCAGTCGCCGTACGAAGTCGTGATGGCAAACAACCGGTTGCCGCTCGGTGAGAATTCGGCGTTCATGACCAAGGTCCCCCCCATGGGGGTCGCCATATCCTCGAGCGGGGCGGGTGCGCCACCGCGGACGATCACCGGCTTATCCGTGGGCTTGGCCGCCGGCACAGATTCAGGCACCTTCAGCGTGGTCAGGCATGCGACCGCCGCTTCGGCGCCGGCCACGTCGCGGCAGCCCAGGTAGAGGGCATCGTATCCCGCGCGGAAGGGCGACCAGAGATAGTGAATAAAGAAACCGCCGGATGCCGGATAGTTTCCGGTCGGCGCCCGCCGCAGGATCGGAACCAGATCAGCCACGGCACGGTGGTCCGATGGCGTGCCGAACAGCACCACGTCGGCGTCATGCCGCAACCGCGGCCCCCATTCGGAATAGCCCGCGCTTGGCTTGGTGTAGTCGGTCTTGACAATCTTTCCCTGCTTGTCCTTTTCGAAGGGCGCCCAAACATTCAGGTTGATCCGCCACGCCCATCCACAATCGTTCGTCACGCTTTGAAGGATGTCGAGATCCTCTTTCTGGGGATACCAGCGCAGATGCAACGGACGGATTGCCGCCGTGTCGAAGGTCGTCACGCGCACCTCACGGCCGGCCTTCTTCAGCAGCGCCGCCATTTTCTCAGCCGCCGGGCGGAACAGTTCCTGCCCCTCATCCAGCAGAATCGTCACCGGCCCCTTACGCTGAGAGAAGAACGCGAGAATCTTCTTCTCGCCGCCGATCAGATCCGGGGCCAGCCGGATTGCCACGGCGGCCGGCGCGGCGGGTTCCAACGCCTGCGTGGCGGTCGTCCCGAGCACTAGGTCGCGCACGACGAGTTCCGGGCGGGATCCTGCTGACATAGCCGGCACGGGAAGATCGAAGGGCTGATTCGGCCCAATGGAGGCGAACTTGTGGAACAACGTCGTGCCATCCGGCCCTTTCAGGGTCACCTCAAACGGCATCGGATCGGCCAGCAGCTTGCCTTCGGCATCTGCAAGCCCACCGGTGAGGCGCGCATTGATCGGGGAGGTGCGCTCCGCCTGGATGTTCATGCTTTTGGGTTCTCGTTTGGTGAGCAGATAGATCGCGCCCTCGGCACCGGTGAATGTCAGGGGTACGCGCTGCCCCTTAGCCGTGCTTTCCACGGTGGCGGCTTTGCCCGCCAACAAGTCGTGGACATACCAGCCTTTTTCAACCCGCAACTCGCCGATCTTGGGCAGCCCGTAGCTCTGCCGGAAGCGGCCCGACTTTCCAGGATAGTCCACTTCCAGCGGAATCTCCGTCTTGTTGATCGTAAAGCAGATGATCGAGTCTTTTCCGGCCAGCGGCGAGATGAGCACATCCGTGTCCGGCGTGGTCATCGGCATTTGAGGCGTCTTGGCGAACGCCTCCATAAGCGCTTTCTCCTTGGTCAGGAAGAGGCTCCACACGGAGACGAACTCCCATTCGCCGCCCGCCTGCGCGCCACCCCAACCGCCGGACACATTACTTTTGTCATAGGCGAACCCGATGGATCGGCCGGGTACATCCTTGCTGCACGAATCGTCCTTCAGGATCACGCCGCCCTTGGCCTCGAAAGCGCGGAAGGCCTCGAGAATTTCGGGCGGCATGTTCAGCTCCTGACCGACCAGGAAGAGCACCTTGTATTTGAGCAGGTCGCCAGCCTCCACGTCTTCAGGCCCCACCATCATGCCCGGCCTCCGGATACGCGCGAGGTCGTGCAGAACTGTAAAGACCCGCGCGTTCCAGGAGGGAGAATAATACACGGCCACATCCGGCAGCGGATCGAAGGTGGTAAACCAGGTGCCGAAGCGCTCAAACACGCGCGCGATTCCCTCCATATCCGAACCCGCCGAGGAATCGGCGAATTCGGTGAAGCCAAAACCGTCTACACCGCGGCCAGCCGCTGCGAAGGCCAGGGGGAGTGTTTCCGACCGCATGTTGTGGGTCTGGATGGCGACCTGGGTCCTCTGCTTGCTCCGATTGTCCATGGCCATGATCGCAGGGGATCGGAAGCTGTCAAAAGGCGACAGGAAATACTCTGAAAAGTCCACCGCACTGCGATGTGACTTTCCCAGCCAGTTCTCGTTGTCCGCGCGGCTGGCGAGACCGGGCGACGACAGGTGATTATGCATGGTCATGCCGGGTCGAATTTCGTTGGAATCGGCGAACCACTCGTCAAAGGCAAGCGGCAGTATCCGCCCCCAAGCCGCTGCACCACATCGCCCGTCCAAGTATTTCACTTGCGCCTCGGTAAGACCCATGATGTCATCCAAGTTCGTGTTCAGGTTCTTCGTGCGCGGGCGGTCCAACGGCTTGAGATTCGCATATTTCGCGACCACTTTCGGCCACGCCTCCAGCGCGCGTTTTCCTGCCAAGCCGTTTGCCAACTCCGCCGCTTTCGGCTGCCATGCGTCCAGGCGCGGCGTGTATTCCCAATAACCGCCATAGCTGGATAACCAGCCGAAATCGAAGCCGCCGACCCCCGGGTAATCGGCGTGCGTCTGCGCATACAGAGCCATGCGTCGCCGTACCCACGCCAGATTCTCGGGCAGCGTGTGTTTCGGGTTGCGCGACTCGTCCGTGTGCGCTTCGGGGAATATGGGCGCCACATGCACCCCCATGGCGGCCGTGGCCATGAACGCGAGTTCTTCCGCTCCCGGCCGTGCGAACATCTCGCTTGCCGGTCCAAACGCGGCAGTGGCATACGCCGCCATGGCTCCGTCTGCGGGCGACTCCCCGGCCGCCAGGAACGGTTCCATCCCAGGCCCGCCCGGCATGGAACTGACGTAGGAGTTGATCGGCGAACCCGGATAGGGCGTGGCCGCCGTCAAATGAATGGAAAAGGAGTAGATATCGAAATCGCTCAAGCGCTCGCGCTGGCAGATGCGAAACCGGAACGGGTAACCAGCCACGCCGTCCGCCTCGACAGCGGCTGTGTACTCGCCCGGCGCCAGCGATGCCGTGTCCACGGCCAAACGTCCGCTCGCGTCCGCCGTGCTGCCACCTGCGGGAATGGCGATGCGGGCGACGATGGCATCGAGTCCCATCCCGCGCAGCCGTACCGGCCATTCAGCCGCCGATGATCCCGCATTGCGGCGGGCAAACCAGAGCAGGTCGAACGTGTCGCCGCAGCGATACAATGCGCGATTGTTCACCGTGAAGAGCGAAACAGCGGCGACCGCCTTGTCGCCGATCAGCGCATAGCCAAGCGTTTGCCCCCTCAGCGGACTGCTATCCGTCGCGGCGACCCGCAGCCGCCAGAAACCCGGCGTGGCAGGCAGCGTGCCCGTGAAGACGCCAGCGGTGCCTTTCCATTCCTCCGTGTTGCCTCCCGCCGCCGGGGTGCCGGCCATGGTCTCCAGCGTCACACGCAGCGCCGCAGGAAGCGCCGG
>JBIJDW010000263.1:0-4914 GCA_044343885.1 Kiritimatiellia bacterium | reverse complement strand
GCAAGCCGCTCACCGCTTCGGGGGTTTCGGCTCCCGCTCCGACGCGGAGAAGGAAACCGACCATGCTGCGCACCTGTTTGTACAGAAAGCCGTTGCCGCAGACGCGGAAGGTGATCGCGTGGCCGCGTGCGGTGACGGTGAAGGCGAATATCTCCCGGACCGTGCTTTCGACCTCGCGATTGGGATTGGCGGTGAAGGCCGCGAAGTCGTGTTTTCCGACGAACCCGCGGGCGGCTTCATGCATCCGCGACACGTCGAGCGGGTGGGGGACATGCGCCGCGTAAAGCCGCCGTTCGGGAGGCATCACCGCATCGTTCCAGACAAAATAGCGGTATTCCTTGCGCGTCGCGCTGCGGCGGGCGTGAAAGTCGGGTCGAGCTAAAACGGCGGATTGGATGCGGATGTCGGCGGGCAGGCGGGCGTTGCACGCCCGCAGCAGGCTGGTGGTGTCCAGCCGGGTCGTCAGATCGGTGTGCGCCACCTGCCCGCAGGCATGAACCCCCTGGTCGGTGCGACCGCTGCCGTGGATCTTGACCGGGTGCCCCGTGATCCCGGCCAACGTCTCCTCCAGCGTCTGCTGCACGGAGGGCGATCGGGGCTGAACCTGCCAGCCCGCATAGGCCGTGCCGTCATAGGCCACGGTGAACCTGAAGCGCCGGAGAATCGGTGTTGTCATGGTTTCAGCCAATCGCCCCACGCCTGCGCGGCGGCGGCCAGAGCCGCGCCGCGATGCGAAATTCGGTTTTTTTCGGCTGCGGGCAGTTCGGCGAAGGTCAGCCACTGGCCATCGGGAATGAAGAGCGGATCATAGCCAAAGCCCCCGCATCCGGCTTCGGCCAAGCCGATGCGCCCCTCGCACCGGCCGTCAACGGTCCAGGTGCGCCCGTCGGGTGCGACCAGCGCCAGCACGCAGCGGAAGCGCGCGACGCGGTTGCCGACGCCCGCCAGCGCGCGCAGCAGCCGGGCGTTGTTGGCTTCCGCGTTGCTAGGCTCTCCCGCATAACGGGCCGACCGCACACCCGGCTCGCCGCCGAGCGCGTCAACCTCCAGCCCCGAGTCGTCGGCGAGCGTCCACAGTCCGCTCGCCGCGCACAGCTCGCGAGCCTTCTTGATGGCATTGCCCTCGAACGTGTCGGCGTCCTCGACGACATCCTCCGGCAGGCCGGACACCTCGTCCGCGCCGATCAGGTCGACTCCCGGAATCTTCAAAATCGCCCGTATCTCATCCAGCTTGTGCCGGTTCCGTGTGGCCACCAGTATTCGCATGTCGGTTCCCTTTATCAGCCGTGAACGTGCTGCTAAGAATTCATGCGTAGTTTCCAACAAATCGGCCGAGTACGCAAGCCCAAGAATGCCCCAGCCATTCTCATTATGAGGCGATTGAGTCATCGGGGTCGGGGTCGGTATCACTGTTACGATTACTAGAAGAGCGGGAAATTGAGTACATGATTGTTGGCGGCTACGCCGTCGCATACCATGGCCACCCGCGTTTTACCAAGGACATCGACCTGACCTCGTCAAGAACAAGAAGGCCACACCGCGAGCTAAGGACAAAGGTGACGTGGAAGAATTGGGACAACAATAGAGTGCGCGAACAAGCAAATGCTGCCTATCGCCGCTAACGCGGCTCAGGCTGGGCTGAGGGAAGGCCCGTCCCTTGCGGGTTTGAGGAAGCACGATTTCCCCCTTGGGCCAAAAAGATATTTGCTACAATCTGCCTGTCCCCGGTTTGTGCCCGGTTTGCCAAGATCCAAGGCGCTTTCTTTAGGAAAGACAAAGTTATGGGAAACACATGACATCATCAAAACTCTACTGGGCCTGTAGCGGGTTCGCATTAGTTGCTGCAGCAGTTGTCGGCGCAGAAATCAAGCGTTCGGATCTTGATGCGTTGATGCCGAATCGGCGTGTCAAAGACGAAGGCATGGGCATATACGCCATACAAAAGGATATTGGGCCATTCTGGTTCTGGCGTGCCCGCGTGAAGGAAGAAAGAGTTGAGTGGGGGGATGTCTACATCGCAACAAACTGCCGCGTAGAGTACCGGGAAAACGGCAGTAACGAAGTCAATGTTGGCATCGGCAAGTGCGAAACGGGGCCTTGGTTTTTCCATGACATGGAAGGCGAGATGATGGCCAAGACAAATCGGGCCGCATATGAGATCGCAACAGATGATGGCCAGTACATCTATCGTGTCAGAATGCTGAATGACGAAGAAGTGGGCGCAATATGGCATAACGGCAAAGACCTTATAGGTGGGGTATTTATCGAAGACAGCACGAATTTACCGGCCGAGATCGTCTCTGCCTACCTGAAGAAAGTTCCCAGCGGGATGAAGAAAAAGGACCTCTACAACAAGGACTACGACGCCTGGTGCCGGGTCGAAATCCCGCGCCGGATTGCGGACCTGGAAACGCTCGACTGGAATGCGTTCATGACCGAGACTGAGAGGGGACCAAACCGGGACAAATGGCAACGCGTGGCGTTCACTATCGGAAATCTCATTCGTCCAGTGAAGGACAAGACAACGCCCGAAGACGAGGAGTTCTTCAAGTGGTACGCGGATCACCTCTGGCTGCAACCAAAAGCAATGAAGCAAAGAGGCGCGGACGTACTGAAAGAGGACTTAAAGGCACTGCGCAAGTGGTGGGACGAGAAGAAGGACGTTTACACGTCCCAAGGGCGTAAACACAAATGAGGGAGTAAGGAACATAGGGAAACAGCGACAGGATGCGGCAGTTGGCGAAGGGGCGATGACCCGGGTTCTTGAACTGACGGATGCGAGGAAGTGCCGGGTTCAGGCTGGATGAGGCGTATCTTCGAATCCAGAAGGGACGATTTCTCGCCAAGACGCAAAGCACGCAAAGGATCGGTTTCTGATCCTCTTGGCGAATTCAGTAGAGCCTACGCTCGCCGTCCCGATGGTTACCGTCCCGATGGTTTGACAATTGGGGCGGACAGATGTAATCTTCCGCCTGTTCAATCACCTATTTGATCACTATGAGGAGGTTTCACCATGAATATGTCTGCGCCCTTCATGTTTCTATTCTTGCTGCTGGGGATGTCGGCGCCTTCCGCCGATCGAATGCCGTCCGACCCCGTCAAGTCGCGCGCGAATTATGAGGCGATCGTCGCGCATCTCGACACCGGCGGCGATCTGATGGTTGCGGCCAACACCGACGGCGTGGTCGAGAACCTCGTTGCCGGAGTGCGCGGCTGGACCGAGATGATGCCCCACGGGGTCATGAATGACGACGTCCGTCAGGCGTTTGACCGCCTCCCTGCATTCATCACCAGCAGCGGCTTCTATGCCGTTGACGGCTTCGGCATGAGCCTGCTGCCCATCGGCGACGGGGTGAACACGCTGAAGGTCTTTTTGCGCCGGGACCCCGCCGCCGCAGAGCTGCCGCTCTGGCGCTCCATGGTCGGTGGCGCACCGCGGGCTTTGGCCTCACTGGATTACCTCCCGGCCGACACGGTGCTCGCGCGCATAGGCGGCGGTGAGCCGAGTCAGCTCTTCAAGCTCGTGACCGATGCTGTGCGGCAGGTGGGCGGAGCCGATGCCTCCAAGGAGTTGGACAAGGCGCTGGCCGAGGCCGGTTCGAGCCTTGGCACAAACGTCAGCGCCCTGGTCGATTCTTTCGGATCGGAGGCTTTTATCGCCATCCAGTTGTCCGCCACCCAGACCTTGCCGATCCCCCTGCCGAATGGCGGAGAGGCGGCGAAGGAACCCCTGTCCATTCCGCTGCCCAGCCTGCTCCTCGGCACCGCCGTGCGCGATGCCACGCTGTCCGACACGGTGCGGCGGCTGCTGGAGCGCAATCAGGTTCCCTGTGTGACCTCCCAAGTTGCCGGAGTGACGCTGATCAGCGTCGCCATCCCCGAGGCCAAGGATTATCCGCTGAACCCCACGTTCGCGGTTCACAAGGGGATGTTCCTGGTCGGCTCCACCCTCGACGTGATCAAGGCCGCGATTTCCGCAGCGGACGCCAAGAACGGTCTGCGCGCCGCGCCTGCCTTCAAAAAGGAGTTTGCCCGTCTGCCCGCGAAAAACAACGGCGTTTCCTTCATGGACCGACGATTCTCCGAGACGTTGTCGAAACTGTCGACCACGCTGATGCGATCAGCCTCCGGCGGCCGATCCAGTATGAGTCTGAGCGGAATGGGCGTGTTTGAGCTGGCGTCCGGGTCGCATCTGCTCGTGATCGTGAATGAGAAGGACGGAATCGCCGTCAGCGGAACCACGTCAGCCAGCGCGCTGCAGACGCTGCGGAGCATGACGATCATGCCCGTGGTCACCACACTGGGCAGCGCCGTCGCCATTCCCAATTTCATGCGCGTCCGCGCAACCACCGTTCAGCATTCCTGCATCAACAACCTGCGCATGCTCGATGCCGCCAAGGAGCAGTGGGCGTTGGTGGCGAATAAGCCCATCGGCTCGGACGTGGTCGAAAAGGAGGCGCTGCAGTACATCAAGGGCGCCGCTTTACCGATCTGTCCTCAGGGCGGCCGCTACACGCTCGGGACGATCGGGCAACTTCCTACCTGCTCGTTTTCCGGTCATCAGCTCCCGAACTGATCAACTCACGCACGGAGGCCTCGACCTCCGCGACATCGGTCAGGGTGTCGTGACAATCGCCTTGCGAACGGGTGTTGCCGATCGCCAGAACCGGCTTGGGGAAGGCCCCGAAGATTCCCTGAATCAATTCGCGTTCGCAGGCCACGGCCACCACGGCATCGACGTCGTCATCCCGGACGCGCGCCAGGGCTTGGCGGCCGCCACCCACCACATGGAACAAGACGCCCGTCCGGTCACGCACGCCTAGCAGTGCGTCGACCGGACATTTGCCGCAACGGGCGCAGCCATCGCCCCCCTCGCGGGTGAGGTTCCGTCCGCAGGCGCTGCTTTGCAGGCAA
>JBIJDW010000262.1:0-4925 GCA_044343885.1 Kiritimatiellia bacterium | reverse complement strand
CGCGGCCCTGGATACCAAACAGCCAGCAGAGGCGGCCGCAATGGCGGAGGCAGTGGCGGCCGCGATGGCTGCAGGATTGAAGCCGACCAAGGAGAATATCGTCATCTTTCTCGAGAAACTTGACGAGAAAGGCGCGATGACGGGGCCCGCAAACAATGCCGCAGTCGAAGAGGCAACTGCCGACGGTGGGACGAACGTCGCAGCCGTCGCAGCCGAAGCGCTCATTCCGGAGCAGGATATGCCACCGGTAGTCCAGCGCATACGCTCCATGTTCAAAGGGGTGTATGAACTGGATCGCGCAGCCGACCTGACGGCGCGCGTGCATGAGGAGATCGTGCAGGCGATCCAAGCACCCGACGTGGCCGTCCGGCCGTTGGAGGCCCTGCGTGTGTTGCAAGCGGAGTTGACGAACAAGTGTGAGGCGGTTGCGGCACAGCTTCCGGTTTCCGATGTTGGGCGCATTCTGGCTGCGATCACGACCGATCAGGCGGCGGCGCTCCGGCTGCTGGATGAGATCAGAGCCGATGTGGACCGCCAGGCCAGCGAGGCGAAGGCCCGCGAGGCGGCGGAGCAGGCCGTGCGCGATCAGGAACGATTGGCGGAAGAACGCAAAGTCCGTATTCAGGCGGAGGTGGCAAGCGTGACCGAGGCCGAGAAAGAACAGCTCGAATGGATGCGCACGCTCGATTTTCGCAAGGCCGCCCGCGCGTTGCGCGCGCTGGGAGACAATCTTGAGACTCAGGAAGGAAAGGCGGCGCTGGCGCTGGCCCAGGAGAAACTCTCCCGCATCGAGGCTTTTTATGTGTTTCTGGGTGGCGCGGCGGCCGGCGTACCGGTTCCCGCGCCGGACAATCCCGGTGCGGGGGTAGTGGACGCGGAACGCCCGATTGCGCCCTTCCGCCACCCGATCGCTGGCTGGACCGTGCAGAAGGCGGATGCCACGGGAATTACGGTGAACAATATCACGAAGACGTGGCTGGAAGCGGACAAGGAATATGTGATCCGCGTGATGATCATTCGCTACCTGCTCAAGGAAAACAAGCAGGCAACGGCGCTGCGATTCAAATACCGCATCCATCAGTATATCAATGCGGCTCTGTTCCTGGAGACGTGCATCAAGTCCAACAGTCCGATCATCAAGGAAATGGCGGTTTCATTGGCGCATGACGCGATGAACCTGCTGCCGCAGAGCCGCAAGGACATTGACCGTCTGATGCCTGGTCTGCTGAAACCCGAGGGGTGAAACCTGTGGCAGAACCCCGGCTCCAATTGGTGTGCGGCGAAGACGAGTACTGGGTCGCCGAAAAGGCCAAGGCCGTCGTGGACGCATGGGTGCCTGAGGCGGATCGGGCGTTCGGCCTTGAAATCATCGACGGCCGGGTCGACACCGTTGACGCCGTCGTAAAAGCCGTGCGCCAGTGTGTCGAAGCCGTGCAGACCATCGGTTTTTTCGGCGGCGGTAAGACCGTCTGGCTGCGCAACGCCGAATTTCTCGCGGGGGGTGGCCGATCGTTTGAGTCCGATACGGTCAAGGAAATGATCGCCGAACTGACCGAGCTGATCAAGAGCGGAATTCCCGAAGGCCACGCCTTGCTGATCAGCGCCCGTGCTGTGCCGCGCAATTCGGCCTTGTTCAAAGTTTTTCAAAAAAAGGGAACGGTCTCCGATCTCGGCTCCGGCGGCAAGTCGTGGGAGATCGAGAAGGCGGCGAAGGAAAATCTGGGTGGATTGCTCGCGCGGAGCGGCTTGGAGATGGGCGATGGGGTGCGCGAGGCGTTTCTGGCGCGGGTCGGCGTCGACACGCGGTTGATCCTTCAGGAAATCGAGAAACTCAGCCTCTACCGGGGTGGCCCCGGGAAAGTCACCGCCGAGATGATCGAAGCGGTCACCTCGGTTGGCCGGGAGGCCGAAGCGTGGGATCTGACCGATGCGTTTGGCGAGCGCGATCCTGCCAAGTTGACGGGCGCGCTGCGTCGACTGGAAGAGCAGGATGAGCCGCCCATCAAACTTTCTGCGATGCTGGATGGTCGGGTGCGCGACCTGATCGTGCTGCGCGCCGCGTTGGACAACCGCTGGGTGTCGGTGCAGGGCAGCCGGGCGGCGTGGCAGGGGAATCTGCCCCGCGAGGCCGAGATCGCGCTCACCGCGATGACCCACGATCTTCGATCCCAATCGCCGTTCATCGTGGCAAAACGGGTGGTGCAAGCCGGGAACTACACCCTGAACGAGCTGCGGGCCGCCCGGCACCACCTGATGGAGCTGCGCGAGAAATTGGTCTCCACGACACTCGATGCGCGCTTCCTGCTGGAGACCACCCTTCTCAAAATCGTCGGGCTGCCCAAAGGCGCGCGCAAGACCGTTACAGAATCCCGCGCTCGCTTGCCTTGACAAAGGCAAGCAGATGTCGGACTTCGGGACAATCCGTGACTTCGAGCTGGATGCGCTCCAGCGCCTGCGACCGGTTCAGCCCTTCGCGATAGAGGAGCCGATACGCCTCTTTGATGGCTGTGCGAGTCTCCGCCGAGACCCCGTGCCGTTGCATACCGACCACGTTGGGACCGACCGACAGCGGCGGCACCCCGTCCACAATCATGTAGGGCGGACAGTCCTGGCGGATTTTGCACGCGCCTCCGATCATGGCCATCGTCCCGATGCGGCAGAACTGGTGTATCCCGGTCATGCCCGCGATGATGGCATCGTCCTCGATGATCACGTCGCCAGCCAGTTGGGCACCATTTGACATGATCACGCGGTTGCCGACCGAACATCCGTGGGCCACATGGCAATAGGCCATGATCAGGCATCCCGCGCCGACGCGGGTCACTTCGCCGTCCTTCGTGCCGGTGTGGATCGTGGTGAACTCGCGCAGAACCGTCCCGTCGCCGATTTCGATATACGTCTGGTTTTCCGGGCGCCATTTCAAGTCCTGCGTTTTCATGCCGATGCAGGCAAACGGGAACAGCTCGCAGTTCTGGCCGAGTGTGGTGCGCCCGCCGACCACCGTATGCGGGTGCAGCCGCGTCCCCGATCCGATCACGACGTGTTCGCCGATTACGCAATAGGGTCCAATCTCCACATCCGTGTCGATTTGGGCGCCCGAATTGATCACAGCCGAAGGATGAATAGTTGCCATTTTTTGTTTCCTTTTTAAATCGATGAGGTCGCCATCATTGGTTTCGCCGCACGAGGAGGAATGCAAACGCCACGCAGATTGCCACCGGGATCCAGATGACCAGATGCAGGAAAAACTGCGGCTGGCGCGCCAACGATTCGGCCGTGATGAGCAGAATATAGAAGCAAAACGAGATCCCGAGCGCAGTCGCTACACCGATGGTCGATTCTTTGCGGTGAGAGCGGATGCCGAGCGGCATGCCAATCAGGATGAAACACAACGGAGCGCTGGAGAGCACGAACCGTTTATGAAGTTCGAAAAGCACTTCGCTGCGTTGGACCGGCCGTTGGGCTTCAGTAACATTGGGCGCCGTGCCGCGAGTCAGATCGCGGTAGTGATTCAGCAGGGGTATAAAACGCAGGTCTTTGATTCGTTGATGGTAATTGCGCGTCTTCAGTGCATCTGGAATGACGTGTGTCATCCGGTCTGCCATCGCAGCCCCCGGCTTGCCAGGCTGAAAGGGGTCGATCCGTACGTGATACAGTTCAATTTGAAGAGCGTCCCGATCAAACTCGATTCTGGCCTTTTCCGCGCGGATTTCCCGGACCACCTTCGGACGATAATCATAGATCAGGACATTGTGCAGCCAGTGCCCGGTTTTGGAGTCAAAGCGAATCTTGATGTTCTGGAAGTCGTTGATGAACCGGCCGGGTTCGAGTAAGTCCATCGCGGATCCGAACCCCGCAGCGGCGGTCAGGCGACGGCGTGCCTCATGGTTGGGCGGCGTCACCTCACTGTTGATGTAGAAACTGAACAGCGAGAAGGCCGCGCCCACGGCCAGCGGCCACGCCATGATCCGCCACAGGTTGATCCCGCAGGCCCGCATGGCGGCAATCTCGGAATCGGCGGAGAGTCGTCCGAACACCAGCAACGTGCTCACCAGGATCGCCATGGGAATGGTCAGATTGAGCGTCTCAGGGATGCCGATCGCCAAGTACTTCCCGATCACGTGGATCGGCAATCCCTGAATAATGAGTCCCGTCACCCGTATCATCAGCCCGACGGCCAGCACAAATGTCAATACCAGCCACGCCAATAAAACGGATGATAGCAGCGAACCCGTTACATAACGCTCCAGGATTTTCATTATTTGTCGGAAGCTTCTTTCAAGAAGGCTTCCTTCGCCGCCAAGCCGCCTGCGCCGCGAATGTAAATCTCAACCCGGCGGTTCTCCGGATTGCCATTCACCAGATCGGGTTGCACTTTGGGACGGCTGAAGCCGAATCCAACGGCCTTCAGCCGCGAGGCCTGGATGCCTTTTCCGATCAGGTGCTTCTGAACCGCCTGGGCGCGCAAATCCGACAGCTCCTGGTTGTACTTCGCACTGGACTTCGCCTTGCGGTCGGCGTGACCTTCGATCACGGCGGTGGCTTCCGGGTGGCGGGTCAGCACTTTGACAATGACGTCGAACTGCGCAAAGTATTTGGGATCGCGAATGACCGTCTCGTCATAGCCGAATTCCACCTGCACGGCGAAGAGCATCAGATCGTCGTTCTTGTTCAACGGGTCCGTGCCGTCTTCCAGCACTTCATGTCCGTCCCACACGCCGCCGGCGTCGGTGTCGGGCTTCAGCGGGTCGGTCTTGTATTTCAAGACTTCTTCGCCATCGCTCAACAGGTCGAAGTCAGTGTCACGATTCAAGGGGTCGGTCTTGTAGACGTTGACCTCTTCTCCGTCCATGAGTCCATCGCTGTCCGTGTCTTTCATGCGGGGATTGGTTCCCAGACGAGCCTCCTCGGCGTCGGTCAGGCCG
>JBIJDW010000035.1:0-14734 GCA_044343885.1 Kiritimatiellia bacterium | reverse complement strand
GGCGAGAAGAGATCGCCCTGGGGGGCGAGGCCGCGGTCGGCATCTTCGGGATGCGCCACGCAGTAGGACCATTCGGGCGCGGGGTTCCAGGCGGCGCCGGGGACGCGGATGGAGCAGGTTTCCGTCGCGGCGGGTGTGAAGACGAAACCGCAGGCCTCGGACCGGACGGCGCGGGGCCAGTCCTGTTCGGGTCCGGTGAAAGCGCGGGTGGTTTCGTGAAACGAGCGCCACTCGATGTCGGGGCGGAGGACCAGCGTGACGGGATCATCGTCGGCCAAGGTGTCGGCGCGCCGGTCGGCCTCGGTTTCGCGGATCCGGCCGCGGGCGATGGCGAGGCTGGCGCGGTTGCGGCCGCGTTCGAGGGAGAGGGTCACGGTGACCGGCGTCCAGCGTCCCATGCCGCAGGGGACGTGGAAATGCCACGCCACGTCGTTGTGCGCCGGGTTGCTTGCGAAGGTCTGGAGGCAGGTGGCATCCACTGCGTGGGAATAGCCGCAATGGCGCAGCCACGTGCGGCAGCGGGTGAAAAAGATGCGGCGGTCGCACGGGACGCGGGGATCGGGGTTGACGGCCAGGAGCGCGTCGTACTGGCTGCCGATTTCGCCCCATGCGGCGCGGACCTGGGACATGGCGCCGCGGCCATTGGTGAGGAGGGCGCCGAGACCGGGGTCGCGGAGCGCCCCATCCTGAAAGGAGGTCAGGATCGGGACGGCGCCGCCCATCGCGAGGGCGAGAAAGCGGGCCGAGGCGTGGCGGACGCCAGCGGCGTCGAAGACCGAGAGGTCGAGGGTGCAGGAGCGATGGGCGGTGGCGTGTCGGGTGTCGGGCGGCCGAAGGAATGTGCCGTGCGAGCCGTCGTCAAAGGGGACGGAATCCTCCGAGGCGAGGACGGTGCCGGCGTCGGAGAGGCGCACCCGGAACGGCGCGGGCGCGCGGACAAAGAGAAGATGGCCGGGTGGGACCGGGACGACGCGGCGGGTGTCGGCGGGGAACGTCCAGAGGGTCAAGGGCGAGAGAGACACGGGAGGCGGCGATGGGTCATCGGATGGGCGGGCCGGGGCCTGGGCGCAGAAGGCGCGGGGGGCGGCGGCGAGGGCCTGGCCGAGGGTGTCGGGGTCCGCGCCCTCCCGTGATTGTGCCAGCCAGCCAGCCACGCGGAGCGCGAGCAGATTACGGCGGCGGGTGCGGACGGCGGGCGGCTCGGCGGTCGGCGCGTGCAGGGCGGCGTCCAGCGCGGGGAGGTCGGCGGGGTCGGCGGTGAGGCAGCGGACCTGACCGGGGGAGAGGCGCGTCTGGCCAGCCGGGTCCGCGCACGGCTCACCGGAGAGAAGATCCCAGAGGGGCGAACCGGCGGCGGAGGGGAAGCGGCCTGCGGGCCAGGCGACCGGCTGCGGCCGGTCGGGGTCGAGGTTGACGAGCGCGAGTAGCGGCGCGCCCCGGCCTGCGGGCGGGGTGCGGAGGATGGCGAGGGTATTGCTGGAGCCGATCTGGACCAGGGTCACGGCGGCACCCGCGCCAAAGGCCGGGTGGCCGGCGAGGAGCGTGTTGAGGCGGGCGATGGCGGCGACCTGGTTGCGAGGGGAGTCCCAATTCAGAGACGACGCGCCGTGGACATCGAGTTTGGCCGACGCGAACCATTCGACGCCTGCGGTGATGCCGAACGCCCCCTGTTGGGAAAGGAGCGCGGCGAGCGCGGTGCGCAGGCGCGCCCAGGATTCACCGCGGGCGGCGAGGCGGTTGTTGTCGTGAGTTTCGGCGAACTGGATCAGCGGTCCGCACGTTTCGGAGCGGACGATGGCGGCCGGAAATTCGCGTTCAAAGGCGGCGCGGTCCTCCATCTGGAACGCCTCCGAGTAGGCCCAGTCGAGGTTGGCGGCGGTGAGGAGGTGGTCGGTGGTCTCGATCTTGCCGCCGAGACCCTCGAGGAGAAAGACCGTTTCGGGAAAGGACTCCCGCACGCAGGCGGTGACCGTGGCCCAGGTCTCGGCGGGGATCATGTAGCCCGCATCACAGCGGAAGCCGTCTACGCCCTGGCGGCACCAGAAGAGAAAGACCTCGGCCATGAAGGCGCGAAGGCCAGCGTTGGCGAAGTCCAGCTCGACGAGATCGGCCCAGATGACGCCCCAGGCGCCGGGCGACTGAAAGGCGCCATCGGGGGCGCGGCGGAACCAGTCGGGGTGGTGGGTGAGCAAGACCGAGGCCCAGCCGGTGTGATTGGCGGGGATATCGAGGAAGAGGCGGGCGCCGCGGGCGTGGACGGCGTCGGCCAGTTCGCGGAACTGGTCGATCGGGGTGGCGCGGGTGTCGAACACGGCAAGCGCCGGGTCGACATCGAACAGGTCACGCGCGGCAAAGGGCGAGCCATAAAGCCCCATGCGGGCGAAGGTGGTGGGGACGGGATGGATCGGGAGAAGCTGGATGATGCGAAAGCGCATCACGCCGAGGATGGTATCGAGCCGGGCGATCAGATCGCGGAACGTGCCCGAGGGGGGGATGACCGTGTAGTTCTGGGCGAGGAGGGGAGCGGCCAACTCGGCATTTCGGGAGGTATGGGGGCCCGCCTGGCAGGCGGCACCGAACTGGCGGACAAAGGCGGTGTAGACGGTGTTGGCGTAGGCGGTGTGGGCCGGGGCGACCTTGATGGCGAGATTACCGCCGTCGGGCCATTCCGGGACATCCGAGCCTGCGGGAATGAAGCAGGCCTTGCCGGCAAACCAGCCGACCTCGGTCAGCGGAATGGCGAGGACATGTCGGCCGTGGCCGAGGTCGCGCATGGGGATGTCGTGCCAATCACGCGCCAGCGGCGGCTCGCCAGCTTGGGCGGCGGCAATGATTTCGCGGCGGCGGCGGGCGGCGTTGCCGAGATTGGTGCGGAAGACGGCGCGGCCGTGGCGGGCGCGGGGGAGGTCGAGCGAGACAGACAGCGTGTCGCCCGCGATCTGGAGCAGGCGGGCGCCGGGCGTCGGATGTTGTTGAAGCGGCATGGCTGGGCGACCTTTACGAATGCAGATACCGAAGGAAGAACGAGTATCTTACCTGTGTCAGCGGAAAGAAACAAAACAAAAAAATCCCCGACTCCTTGCGGAATCGGGGCTTATATTGAGCATCGAGCCTCATCCCCGGACACAGCGGTATCGTCGCAATGGGTGTCGCGTTGTCAGCGTCTCTTGACATTCCCCGACGCTTTTGCCATCGTACCGCTATGACATCGTTACTCATTACTGGTGCGGACGTGAAAAGACTCACGTTCGGGATGATGGTTCTCGCGGCCACGGTACTAGCCGGCATGGCTGAGGCGGAACAGGGCAAGGCGGAACAACCCCTGCGACTGGAGCTGAACCTGGTGGATGGCTCTCGTATCATCGGCGCTCCCAGCATCGAGGCAATACCGGTGGAAACGTCCTATGCCAAGATGAATGTGCCACTCAGGCAAATTCGAACCATGAAGATCGGCGCCGACCACGAGACGGTAAGCTTCGATTTGCAGAACGGCGATCAGTTGAAAGGCGTCATGAGTCTCCCGCCACTCAAGTTGACGACCGTCTTTGGAGAAGTGGCGATCGACGTCTCGCTTGTCGCTGGCATTTCGGTATATCCGGGCGGCACAGGCACCTTCCCGGCCATTCTCAAGGAGTGCCTTGTCTTGTACTGCTCATTTGACACCGATGAAGGCGAGAAGGTCACCGACGCCAGCGGAAAAGGACATGACGGCAAAGTAGTAGGTGCCACATGGACACCCAAAGGCAAGGCGGGAGGGGCCTATCGATTCTGGCGAAGTAAGAACAGCCGGATGGACTTTCCGTTCCAGCCATCCTCCGGGGATCAATCTTTTTCCATAGTTCTTTGGTTCAACATGAGTGAACATCCGCAAAATAACGAGTATGCCATGATCGCTTGGGGATCGCAGTCACGAGGGAAATTGGCAGAAGCGGGACTTCGATGGGAAGATAATACTTTCCAATTCCATTACGCAGGAGACAATTCTCCAAGAACAGCAGACCGGAAGGATGACGGTCAATGGCATTTCGGAACGATAACTTATGATGGCCGGACTGCAAAAGTGTACATCGATAGTCAATTGGCAGATTCTAGAGAGGAAATTCTAAACATTGGTCCCGGAACGACATCCGTCGGCTATAGGAAAGCCTATGGTGATTGCTATTATGACGGATTGCTCGACGAGGTCCGCGTCTACAGCCGCGCTCTGACGGCGGACGAGATCAAGCTGTTGTACGATGCCGAAAAGTAGGCCTTAATTTTTGTAACCTCCATCGCATACTCAACGGCGATGTCCAGGCTGCTTGGAATCTGGCTATGCCGAGGGAGCGTGCGGTTCGTTCAGGTGTAGGCTATGGGAGGTTGGTGTAATGAACATGTGGAGAGGTAGAGCGGAGAGCATATACGACGCATGTTCACGTCTCGGTGTGCTTGATCCGCTCCCGGCACTAACCCCGATAGCACCATAAATATGACATCTCAAATAGAAATTGGACACATAATCAGAAACAGATCTATCCTGTATGTTATGGTTGGATGTCTATTTCTTGTCATGATTATCTTCAGTGTGCTGCGTAACGCTTACGCGACCACGTCATCTAGCGTGCCTCCTTGCCCTGAGTTTGAGGTTTGGTTCCTTGGTTCACCGAATGACGATGTTCAAATGCGCTGTAACAATGTCCTCCTTAATGATAGAAACCTTAATGCTCTTCTTGCCTTACGTCGCGATAAGTCGCGTATTGGGCCGCTCGTTATTCGAGTTGAAAGTGGGTTGAGTGCACGTGCCGTGTTTCCGTTGATCGAGATGGCCGAAAGCTATGGTTACTCAAACATAACAATTCGAATCAACGAAACATACCCCGATGAGGCACAGCTCATGCGGATGTATATGCAACCTCGAAAAAACCTGCTGCTGCGTGCTTGGGAATGTGTGGACAATCGAATATGCAATGTGGCGGAGACAATAATTTCAGGAATTGAGGAAATAGTGTATGGCAGGTGTTCTTACTCGCCATCGCCCTCGCCAACGCCGTGATATCCAGGCACGCTGTACATGCGGGATTGTGAATGGCGATTGTGAAGGGGACAAGAAAACAGCCCCAAGATGCAGCGGATCAGCAGGCGTGCGGAAGGCTTCTTGTTTTTTGCGGGATGATTGCGCAGAAGTGTTTGTTTCAGGTGGAGCGAGGCGTATTTTTCAGATGTTGCTAGTGACAGAATGATCACGACTCTGAACTGTTCAAAGAGGTGACGAGTGACCGTGCGAGAGCGGATAAATAACACGATAGGAGCGATCATTGCGCTGGTCTTGATGGCGCTTGCCGTGTATTTGATGTGTGTACAAAGCCGGAGGCCTACGATGACGGTGACGAATGCCGGACAGAAGTCGATCCACACTCTTGTCGTAACCGTCTGCGGGGAAGATTATGCGTTCCAGGATATTCCCGTGGGCGGACAGAGACATCTGGAGTATGAGGGAAAGGGAGACAGCGGATTCGAGGTTCAAGGACAATTCGCCGATGGACATGTCATAAAGGGAAACTTTGGTTATGTCACAACGAGAAGCTTTCCGCCGGTCGAGGTAGTTGTTCAGGATGATGGTTCCGTGATCGGCAAACAATGAAGCCTGCCAAGGATTCTGACATGGGGAAACTGCGGGGCTAGGAAGTGAAAGGGGCCAGGCGGCGCTCCTTTTGTCAGCATCTCTTGACATTCCCCGGCGCTTTTGCCATCGTACGGCTATGACATCGTGGCCTATTACTGGGGAAGGCATGATTTCGGCAAGTGAGGGCCGAGGCCGACCGGCGTGTGCCGAAAAGCGATTTCTTATCAATCATACCATGAGCAACATTAACACGTGGGCGGCGGTGCTGTTGGTGTCTTGGACCCTTCAGGCAGGCGCGGAAGATGCCAGCTATGACAAGGACGGCCTGAAGTTTTCCGGTTCGGCTGAGGCGGTCAAGGCGTTTAAGGAGGCCGCAACCGCCTATGATGAAGCTGATCGCGTGGAGAGAGAGATCCGTGAACAGAACCTGCCGTACAACGACCAGCGTGCGGGGGAAGCCCGCACCAAGTGGTATTCCACACGCGAGGCCATGTATAAGGCGGCACTGGAACTGAAGCTCACTCCAGGAACGGCGAATTCCTCTGACATGCAGGGAGTGGATATGCTCAGCACGAGGCGGGATGTTCACGCACTTGGCAGGTTCATGGAGCACTACCAGGAAAAGTGCGCGGACAACCCGGCGCGATATGTGGTATGGCTCAAAAAGATGTTGCCCGCATGGAAGGGTTGCGCCGGTGAAGCGGACATTCTTTTGGTTCTGGGCCGTCTTCACGAAAACGATCCTGCCATCGCGCTGACGTACTATGATCGAGCCGCGAAGGATGCCTGTGACGTTGACCAGTTTCAGTTTCGTCGTCAACAGGCGTGGCAGGGAGTGGCCCGGATGTGTGAGAAGCTTGGCAAGTACCAGGAAGCTCTCGCCGCGCTGAAGAACTGGGAAATCCGCGAGCCATGCGGAAACGGGGCGAATAGCTCGCGCATCCAACGCATGTTTTGGATGTGGCGGTTGCGCCGTCTTTCCGGTGAGGATCCGATGGCGTTGCGTCGGGAACTGGTACAGGCACTGAAGACGGATGATTGGATGATCTCGCCTGCGGAACGCGAGATCATCGCCTTCTATGGAACAGACAAGGCCGCGCTACGGCAGGATACCTTGGCAGTTTTGGAGACATTTGAAGAATCCACAGAAGAAGATAAAAAACGTCACGACTATGACATCAAAGTGCTAAAGGCCATCATAACGCTGCTGGACCAAGGGTCAATGGACAAAGTAAATTAGCCTTTGGCAGGGTAAATGAGCTCCCAAGCGCATTTACTCTGTCCGAAAAGGGGACTGAAATGTAACCCTCTCCCGCCCGCATCCTTCATTATTCCGTCAGCTCGCCGATACGGATTGCCAGAATGCTTCAATCGGCGGCGAATCGGAAGAAGGATGGCTGAACGTCGGGTGGAATCGGCGGGCTGGGTTCCAATCCCGATTGAAACTCTTGGCGGCTTGGGCGGCTGGGCTTTCTTACCTGGGGGGAATAGTTACCATCCGGCTGCAGGCCATAGGCAAAAACCGCTTCCATTCAGAGATTTTCTGCCGAAGAATTGTCAGAATCGGTGGTTGACTATAATTTTTCCCCGGCGCATACTCAACGGCGATGACCATGGTGTTTGGAACGTGGCTATGCCGAGGGGGCTGCTGTTCGTTTAGGTGTAGGCTATGGGAGGCTAGTGAACATTATGAAATCGTTTAATGTGTTCGGCATTTTAGTCGCCGGGTTCCTTTCGTTGGCGGGTGTTTTGCCGGTGGTGGCTGGCACCTATACAACTATTCTAGTGGAAGATGGTTTTTCTGGTTCAGCGGGTTCACCACCCGATGCCACCAAGTTCGACTGGGGGGGCGATGTGGTGCAGGACGGGGCCGGCCAACTCTATCTTTCAACGGGGGAAGCGAACACCTCATGGCTGCGCTCAAAAGCTGGCGCGGCACCAGATTCGAGGCAGACGCTGGTTCTTCAAATGAGAGCTGCCGCGTATGCTGAACCCGCCGTTTACGGCGATCTGCAACCGCGCGGCTTGCGGGTTGGCGGCGATGCCGACAATGCCGTGGAGTTCTATTCCATTTATGGCAACAGTCTCGGTATGCGTGTACGGAAAGACGGCGTCGAATCCGTGGTGTCCTATGCCCTTCCGTCCGGAGTTAATTCGATGCACGATTATGAAATCTCCGTGACCACAACATCGGTGTGTTTCAAAGTGGATGGAGAGGTGGCGGGGACTTTTACAACCAATATTCCAACCGGTATTCTCAACGTCTATGTTTCCACCTATGATGGTGGGCTCGGGAATGTGCCGGTTAATCTAGACAGCCTTTCGTTAAAGCTCAACAGCAATAACAATGAGACCGATTTCTTCGATGGGTTTGAAGAGGCGACGTTGGATCCCTTCTGGGTCGCATCGCTGCTGAATGGCACAATCAATTCTTCTACGGCGTGGGCACATAGCGGCACACAGTCGGCCCAGTTTTCAGCCCCGCAGGGGGGGCAGAAATATCTTCATTTGCGACACGTCTTCGATGCTCCCCAGCGGGGAACCGTGACGGTTTGGGTCTATGACAGCATGGAATATATCTACTTCTCTGTGTCGCTTTTTAACTCTGCAGCGGAAACAAATGGTGTCGGTATCGGGGTGCAAGACTGGGATGCCAGTGCCTACTACGGGCCAAACGGGAAATCTTCGGTTCCCCGTGCGGTTGGCTGGCGAAAATTCACCCTTAAAAGCCTAGATAATGAACTGGTTCTCTCGGTGGATGATCAGGAACTTTATCGGAGCACAGGCGTGGATCCGTTTAGTGTAATCAGCCTGACGGTTTCTGGTCCCGGCGAAGGCACCATTTATTTTGACGATATCGCGGTTGAAAGCACCGGGCCGGATGCCGATGGAAACGGCTTGCCGGACGAGTGGGAACTGGATTATTTCGGCATCGCAGGCGTCAATCCGAATGCTTTCTGTTCTAACGGAGTTAATACACGTCTTGAAGCGTACATCGCCGGACTTAACCCAAACGATCCGGCTGCGGCTTTCAGTGCCGATATACACTTCGAAAACGGAGAGCCGGTGGTGACGTGGCTTCCTGATTTGGGCGCGGTGCGGAAATATACAGTTGAAGGACGGGAGTCACTGCTCAATGGGGACTGGGCGCCAGTGAATGCAGGGTCCCGGTTCTTCCGTGTTCGCGTCGAACGGCCATAGCGGCATGGGCCTCTCGCACGGCAAGCGTTAATCTGATTGAAACTCTTGGCGGGCGGGTCGGATGGGGATATTTGCTTGGAAGAAAAAATAGATCAGGCGGTATTCTGTCGTTCTGTCAGCGTGTATTGACATTCACCCCTGCTTGATGCTTCGCAACCATCTCCCCACCCGCATTTTTCTTCAGCAAGTCAGGTCGCCGATACGGTTTGCTTGAGAGGTTCAATCTGCGGCGAATCGAAAAAAGGCTGGCTGAACGACGGGCGGAAACGGCAGGATGAGTTCCAAGCGCGATTGGAACCCTTGGATGTCCAACAGGTGTGTGGGCTAATGTTGAACGGAAGTCAATAGGGGCTAGGCGGTTGGGCGGCGATTTTTTGGTCTGTCATTTCCGTGTCTTGACATTCACAAGAGCTTCTGCCATCGTACGGCCATGACATCGCTGCGTCAGCCCGATTCTGGCATGGTTTCGGCCCGTGTGGGTCAATGCCGACTGGGGCCAGCCGAAAAAGCGATTTCTTATCAATCAGAATTCCGATTTTGGAGCAGACCACAGCCTGTTTCCCGGCGACGATTAGGAGCGTGCAGGCCAATAGGAGGAAGTTATGAAGTCAAGGTATGTGATCGGGTTGGGTGTGTTGATTGCGGCAAATGCAGTTTTTGCGCAGGTGCCGCAGGTGATCAACTATCAGGGGCGTGTCACGGTCTGCGGCACCAATTTTGACGGAACCGGCCAATTCCAATTTGCGCTGGTGAACGGCACAGGTTCAGCCACGTACTGGAGCAACGGAGTCAGTACGGTTTCGATTCCTGTGTCGAAGGGATTTTATTCTGTTTTGCTTGGTGACACTGGTATGAGCCCAATCCCGTATATGGTATTCGCCAATAGCGATGTGCGGTTGCGAATATGGTTTAATAGTGGTAGCGGGTTGCAGCAACTCAGTCCTGACCAGCGGATCGGCGCGGTTGGTTATGCCATGTCTGCGGCAGGGTTGCATGCCTCGACCAACGGGGCAAAATGGGATGTTGCTATTGGCGCCGGAGCAGGCCCCGCTGCTACCGGTTTCACATTTACAGATGGACTTGTATTTTCCAAGAATGGTCAGCAATGCGCAGCTATAGCAACTCCTCCGGACGATGCTCCCTTTCTGTATTCCCCTAGTCTCGTTGCCGATGATGTATACAGCCACAGTTTAGATGTTCGGGACAGCAACTGGGAAACCGTTTTTTATGTGGATTCACTTGGACAGCTTGATGCTTACGGTAGGATTTTCGCACGTAGCGATATTTATGCCCAAAGTGACATTAATACAGGCAGGGATATTTGGGCGAATCGCGACATTAAATGCGCTGGTACTAAGTATTTCGTCCAGCCTCATCCGACCGACCCAACTAAGGAAATTACTTATATCTGTTTGGAAGGTCCAGAAGCCGGTACGTACGCGCGCGGGTCGGCAGAACTGGTTAACGGCCAAGCTGAGATCACATTGCCGGATCACTTCGGAATGGTCACCTGCACGAATGGGTTAACGGTTCAGTTGACTCCTCGCGGCGCTTGGCTTCAATTGTATGCTACCGCTGTTGGCGTGAACGGAATAACCGTTCAGGAGACGGAGGGGCGTAGCGGTAAGTTTGACTACCTCGTGCAAGGTGTTCGTCTCGGATATGAAAACACCCCGGTGATTCGTGATCGCCAAAAATGACCGGGAGAAGATCCATGAAACCATATCGTTTCAGATCGTGTGCGGCAGATCAAGGTGGTCGGCGTACGTTATTTTGGGCTGGGATCACTGTAGCATGGATAAGTTTTTCGTCTTTTGGACAGGTTGCGGTGACGAATTCCGGCTCTTTTACCGGTGGCGGGATTTCGACATCAGAAAGTTATAATGTGAGAGCCAGCTTAGGCTGTATCGGCGGAATCTCTGCCAGCGGTACGGTTTGCAATAGCGGCGGCGGCCCTTCTGCCCAGCCGGGCAACGCGAAAGCCCTTAGACTAACAGTACCTGCATCGGTGAATGAAAACGCTGCTGGGCAACTTGGCGGAACCGCGACGATGGATGATGATACGGCAGCGACATTGGCCGGTTCTGACATCAACTGGAGTTCCCCATCCTGGCCCATCCTAAGCATTACGACCAGCGGTGTGGTCAGTGCCTCCGCCGTATTCACCAACACAGCATCTACCGTTAACGGATATTATCTTGGGTACAACGATTCTGCCGGATTACTGGTTCTGGACACAAACCAGGACAATTACGGCATCTACGGCGGCGACAGTCTACCGGACTGGTGGCAAGTGGCATTCTTCGGGACGAATAACCCGTTGGGCGTGGCTGGCGCGACCAACTGCACGGGCCAGAACAACCTCTACACGTACACTGCGGATCTGAACCCGACCAATCCGGCATCGGTCTTCGTGGTCGTCTCAGTCTCGAATCAACCGCCGAGCCAGAGGGTGGTCTGTTTTCGAACGGCGTCCACGGGACGGGTCTACCGGTTGTTGTACGCGACCAACCTAACCAGCGGCGTATGGACGAACTTACCGGGTGCGTCCTGGATGCCCGGACTACCTGGTCAGATGTCGCTGAACGACACCAATGCGGCGACGGTTCGGTTCTATCGGGTCCATGTGCAGGTGCCATAAAGTGCCGATGGACCAAAGGGTTTTGCGGACAAACAAGGAGAGAAAACCATGAAACAGATACAGAGTTTGTACAGGCGCCTAATGGCAGCACTGGTTTTCACTGGTCTGGCGAGTATGAATCAGGCGGGGGATCTGACGATCCAGTCCTTCGACGGCACGGGACAGACCACACCTCCAGCAACAGGGCGCGATGCAACAGGGCTGTGCGCGCAGTCCATCCTGAAGCTTCTCCTTGATCCGGTCTCGCAGGCTCTTCGGGGCCAGAACTTGGACGTCCGGCATCCAGGACAGAATCCATCGCACGAGTTCCTTGCGCCCCGTCGACTCCAAACGCATCTCGACCTGATCCTTGACTGCGTTTCGGGCCATGACGTACCAGTTCCCGTGGTAGGCCGTAACCATCGTATCTTCACCCGCATCTTCCTTAAACGCGAGGTCGCCGATACGGATTACTATCGCCCCTCGTGACTCAATAATAGTTCGCTTTGAAAAGGGAGTGTCGTTGATGAAAAAATGGATTGCAATAGGACTCACAATCGCGTCGGCATTTCAACTTTTGGCGCAGGCTCCAGAAATGTTCCGCTATCAAGGGCGGCTGGCGGACGGCACCAATCTTGTCAACGCTACTCTACCGATGAGCTTCAAGCTGTATAACGCACAAAGCGGCGGTCTCAAGCTCTACGAAGATTCCAATTCGGTTCTAGTGGCGGACGGTCTTTATTCGACCTATATCGGTGACAACACTGTTTATGGATCTTTGACCAACGCCATGACCAATGCGGCGGTTTATCTCGAATTGACAGTCAACGGGGAAACGCTTTCGCCCCGCGAGCGGCTGGTCTCCGTGCCGTATGCTCTGAATGCACCATCCATTATACCGACTACACTCAATGGCGATCCGACAGCGGTTTCAAACGTGGTGGTAAGTGGCCGCTGGACAAAAAATATTTATGCCAACGGCCACATCACCATGAGTGATAAAGAGACTGGGCGGATGTGGCTTTATAATGCGAATCCGTGTGGATCAATAAACTGGTATGCCTCTACGAACTATTGTGATAGCTTAACCTATGCTGGGTATTCCGACTGGAGATTGCCGAGCAAATACGAACTGGCATTACAATTTTATTCAAGTGAATGCTTCTCTAATGTTCAATCCAGCGGATCCCCTACCTACTACTGGTCGAGTACGCTTTTCACGCAAATGGACGGATATGTGTTCGCTGGGGATATGTGCAGCGGCCCCGTGTCCTACAAAAGTAAGGCCAGCGACGCCTACGTGTGGCCAGTGCGTGATGGGAAATAGTGTCGAACATGAAACCGTTTTCTTACATCTGGTTCTCGGTGGCAATGGCCATCAATGGCTATGCAGCACACAGCAATACCACGCTCAATATCACGGCGTGCGGTGGCACCATGTCTGGCGGCGGCTACACCAGCATCGGTGCGCTTGTCCCTATCGGTGGGCAAATGTCTCAATCTGGTTCGCTTTTTAACTATGCCGGTTTTGCCGCCGGCTTTATCCTGCAACCCCAAACCGCTTTCAGTGGTCTGGCCGACGAGTGGAATCCTGATAATGATCGTGATGGTCTGCTGGACGGCGAAGAAATCATGGTTGGCTCAAGCCTATACAACAGCGATACTGATGGGGATGGATTGTCTGACTCCGCTGAAGTCAAAAACTACGGAACCAGTCCGATACTGGCAGACAGTGATGCAGACGGCATGAACGATGCGCGCGAACTGGTTGCCGGTACTTCGCCGACCAATCGAGTTAGTGTGCTTTCTGTTACCTGCGAGATTCTATCAAACGGTCAGAAACGGCTGTCATGGTTCGGTGTTCAAGGCCGTGCGTACACCTTCCAGTATTCCGACTCACTGAAAACAGATTGGCAGCCCTATCCGTTTGAAGTTACAGGCTCCGGTGTCTCCATTTCATTCTTGGATGCCGAAAACCTATCGAGCCGTTTTTATCGGGTGATGGTTCGGGTGGCTGAATAATACCATCTGGGGTGATATTCCGTATTCAGTCAAGGCAGACTGGAAGCATGCGGTACGTATCTTTTCCGGGTCTTAGGGTCTTGACATCCCCCCTCGCTTCTGCCACGCTCTTCGCCATGGCATCGTTGCGTCAGATCGATTCCGGCATGATTTCGGCCTGCGTGGGCCGGTGCCAGCCAAAAAAGCGATTTCTTATCACAAGATACTTAATGACTACTACTCTAAAATGGCCCCCTTGGATCGGCAAAGAATATGCTTCCTCATCATCCCGAACACTGATTGTCGGCGAGAGTTTCTATCTATGGGAAGGCGAAGACGAAGCCCCGGAGATTCTCGACAACAGTAACTTCCTGCAGGCGCTGATGCAGAACAACATATTACGCGGAATGGCCGACGTGAAACAAGACGTTCGCGCACATCGCAACTTTGAACGCGCCATTTTCCAAACATCACACCCCTCTGACGCCGAAGCGCATGCACTTTGGAACCGCCTCGCCTACCATGTCTTGGTGCAACGTCCATTGCCAAATGCGCGTACGCGCCCAACGGGCGAAGACTTTCTGGATGGGTGGCGCCTACTGTTACAGGTCATTCGCGAACTTCAACCCCGAAATATCATCGTCTGGGGGGTAACTGCCGCCTACACAATCGAGGCCGCCCTCCAAACATCTCCCTTCCGAGTACAGAACCTGCATTGCCACGAACCGATTGGCCGCACCCCACCACGTACAGCCACACTTGCGGGCGACTACCCGATACGTGTGGTATTCATTCACCATCCTAGCAAATACTTCAATTGGAAAAAGTGGGGTTTATTCCTTCGCGAAAAACTCCCCGAACCCTTTGGAACTTCCGGGTAACTCCGAACCTCAAGGGCAGAGGGGTCAGGTCTCGCTAAATCATTTACGCGAGGACAGTGACAGAGGCAGCATTTTTCTTTAGTAAGTCAGGCCGCCAATACGGATTGCTTGGATCAATCGGCTGCGATTCGAAAAAAGGCTGGCTGAACGTCGGGCGGAATCGCTGCGGGCTGGGGTTCATTTTCGGGGCTGGCCCCCCCAAAAAACCCGCTTTCTGCAGTGTCGAATCATCCGGCGAATCATCCGGAACGGGGAAAAGCCCGAAAAGGGCCAATCGGGGAGGATTCTCGGCGTTTGGACGAGAAATCTCGGCGTTTGCTAGCAAAACGACGAAAAAAATCCCCGACTCCTTGCGGAATCGGGGAAGTTTTAAGATGGTAGCGGGGGTAGGATTTGAACCTACGACCTTCAGGTTATGAGCCTGACGAG
>JBIJDW010000261.1:0-4940 GCA_044343885.1 Kiritimatiellia bacterium | reverse complement strand
AATGAAAGGTGAACGCGGAGGGGGAAACCTGGGCGGCTTCGAGGACGAGCGCGAACGGCCGAGGTCCGTTCCTGAGTTTCGTATTCGGGTAGCCAGCGGCGTGGAGCGGCAAAACGAAGTTCGAACCCGTTTTCGCCGCTCGCGCCTCCCCCATCGCCGCCGCGAGATCCGCAGCCATCGGCAGCGTGACAGAGATACCGTGTCGGGCCGTCTTGTTCGGGCGGATCCGGATCACACCGGCATCGACATCCACGTCGCCCCATTCGAGGCGGGCGATATCGCCATAGCGCAAGCCGGTCCAGCGGGCGATCATGCAGGCGAGCCACCACGGGCCACCGTGCGCGACCTTCAGGATTGCGGACTCCTGTTCCAGAGAGAACGGGCGGCCGCGTTCGCTATCCCGCGTTTCAGGCATGACAAACGGCCACGGATTCTCAAGGCCCTCCCGGATGTGGCGCAAGCCCCCCCAGACCGTCCCCAGGTCACTGATGATATTGTGGCGCGTCTTCCCCTTCGTTCCGGCATCGGCGAGCCAGGACGCAAAAGCCGCAGCCATCTGGCGGTCAACATCCTCGGCCGTCTGTGCGGACGGCCAATGCTCCGATGCCCAGGCAGCGAAACGCCGGACGGCCGCACTTCGTTTGCGCTGGGTGATTGCGGACGTCGTCTTACCGGACGCCTTCTGCCACCGTTCGTATTCCGCCCAGACGGAGCCAATTTGGATTCCGGTGTGCGCCATTCCGTAGATGCTATCGATGAGGTCATGTATCGCCCGCACCGGCGACGTCCTCGCGTAGGCCATACGCAAAGACTTATCCAGCAATTCAGCCTTCGCCTTATCCACCGTGTTCGAAGACCGCCGGATCCTGCTTCCATCCGGCGTCCAGACCTGCACCCACCAAAACCGGCTATTGCGTTGTTTATAGACTGACATAGCACTCCCCCATTAAAAAGACTATGAATTGAAAACGCGGGTATTATGCCATATATTAGCCATAGAGTCAACACTAAAAAAGCCTCGTAACTGTCTTGTAATCAACAAGTTACGAGGCTTCAAAATGGTGGAGGCGGGGGGAGTTGAACCCCCGTCCGAAACGGCTTCCTCCAAGCATCTACGCGTGTGTCCCGAGATTTAATCTTACGACAGGGAACGTCCCCGGGCAAACTGCCCCTGCCGCCAGCGGCCACGAAGTTACAAGCGTGACGCCCCGGCCACCCGGACGCCCACAGGGCCTGCTATATTACGCAGACATCCCTTAGCAGACTTCAGGGTGTCCACGTCGCGGCAACTTAGGCCGCGAGAGCCAAGTCTTGGTTGGCTGTTGTGTTGTTTCCCGCGTATTTAACGAGGCCAAGCAGGATTCCTCGACGCGCAGCTTGGGTTGCAACCATCCCGTCGAAACCGGTCGCCCCCAGTAATCGATTGAACTGTAGCATGCGGCACCGCTGAATGCAAGCGTTCTGTTGGAGGGAGTGTGGGAGTGTGGGGGGTGTGTGGGAGTGTGGGGGGTGTGTGGGAGTGTGGGTGTGTGGGGGTGTGGGTGGCTACACAACCGGCAGTTCGGTTTTCGTGGCGGCCTGCAACTGCACGTCACGGATCGCGCCGTCTGGCAGGCGGACGCGATGGGTTCCGGAACGGTCCGCCGTCAGCGTGGCCGCCGTGAGTCGTCCGTCCTGCCAGCACAGATCAATCGTCACGCCGCCGCGCGCACGCAAACCGGTCACCGCCCCGCGGCTCCAGGCTGGCGGCAACGCCGGCAGCAGGTCGATGAGGCCGTCATGGCTTTGCAGCAGCAGCTCCGCCATGCCGGCGGTCGCTCCGAAATTGCCGTCGATCTGGAACGGCGGATGGTCGTCAAAAAGATTGGTGAGTGTCTTTTCCCGCAACAGGCCTAGGATATGCGCGTGGGCCGCCGCGCCATCGCCCAGGCGCGCCAGGAAGTTGATGAGCCACGCCTTGCTCCAGCCCGTATGTCCGCCGCCATGTGCCAGGCGCCGGGTGATCGTGGCACGAGCTGCGGCAAAAAGCTCGGGCGTCCGCCCACGGGTGATCTGCGTCAGGGGATGCAGGCCGATGAGCGACGAGATGTGGCGATGCCCCGGCTCGCATTCCTCGTAATCCTCGATCCATTCCTGCACGTTGCCGAGACGCGGACTGACCTTGACCGGCGCCAGCCGCTCCCGGACGGTGCGCAACCGCGCCGCCAAGGCGGGATCGTCGAGGTCCAGCAGCTTCATGGCATCCAAGCAGTCTTCGATGAGTTGCGCGATCAGCGAGAGATCCATGGTCGCGCCGTAGGTGAACATGCTGTGCGTACCGTCGGCCGCGACAAACGTGTTTTCCGGCGAATGGCTGGGGCTGGTCACCAGCTTCCCGGCGCAGGGCGTGCCCGCTGGCGCTTCAACCAGAAAATCGCAGGCAAAAGTCACAGCGCCGCGCATCAGGGGCCACAGCCGGTCGGCCAGCAGTTTCCGGTCGTCGCTGAAGCGATAATGTTCCATGCAATGCGTCGCGAGCCAGATTGATCCCATGGGCCAGATGCCGCACGCGCCGTCCATGGGCTCCACGCAGCCATGGACATCGCAGACGTGGTGCGCCACCCACCCGTTGCAGTCGTACAGCTTGCGGGCGGCCTCGCGGCCGGCCGGTTCGATCAGGCTCATCCAGTAGAACAACGGCTCCTGGCACTCGATCAGATTCGTCGGGCCGGTGAGCCAGTAGTTCATCTGCATGTTGATGTTGGTGTGATAGTCGCTGTCCCACGGCGGCGACATCTGATGCGCCCAAACCCCCTGCAGATTCGCCGGCAGCGAACCCGGCCGGCTGGAACTCATGATCAGATAGCGTCCGTAGTGGAAATAGAGCGCCTCGAGACCCGGATCTTCTTCGCCCTTCTTCACGCGCGCCAGCCGTTCGTCGGTCGGCAAGGCATCGCCGGGCGAGGCGGGTAATTCCAGGCGGACCCGATCGAAGAGGCGGCGATGTTCTGCGATATGGTCGGTGCGCAGGTGTTCCCAGCTCTTTCCGGCTGCGGCCGTCATCACGGCGCGGCACCGTGCCACGGCATCGGCGGAGAGATCGCCGGGGGCCACGTACGATGTCGCCACCGCCAGACGTAATTCGATGGCATCGGCGCCCCGCACGCGCAGGCAGGCTTCGTCGACTGTTAGCGTCCCGCCGATCACACGGGCCTGCAGCAACATCGCCAAGCGCATGCCGCCGCGGGTCAGACGGCCGGTCAGCAGCAGGTGACCATCCGGACTGGCCACGCGCGAAAGCACATCCTGCTCGCGTTGCAGATTGAGGTCCACGTCCCCTTTTCCGGGATCAAATGTGATCCGGGTGCAGATCAACTGATCGGGCTTGGAGCAAAAGTGCTCGCGCTGCTGGCCCGTTCCGCGGTAGCGAAACGCGGTGGTGGCAATGCCGGTAGAGAGATCCAGCGCGCGTTCGTAATCGTGCGTGGCGTAAGCCACCTCCCACCAGGGACCGCCGGGCGCGGGGTTGAAGAAGCAGGCTTCATGACTGGGGCGAGCACCCCCGCCGACCCAGTCGATCACCAACTCGCCAGCGCTCTGGTAGGGGTCGAGATTGCGCTCCGGAGAAAGCAGGGATGCCTCCGCCAGGGTATAGGCCTCCTGATTGCGGCCGGCGAACAGCAGCTTTCGGATCTGCGGCAGCGCCTCCTTCGCCAGCGGATTGCTGCGGTCGATGCGCGTGCCCTCCCACAGCGACTCCTCGTTGATCTGGATGCGCTCGCGGACGGCGTGGCCGGAGATCATCGCGCCCATGCGGCCGTTGCCCAAGGGCAGTGCGTGATACCAATCCCAGGCATGCTGGCGATACCACAGGCGAAACGGCGAAGAAAGGCTGGATGTTTGCATAGTTTTATTTTCCCAAAGGGCGGTAATAATACCTGCATTCAGGCGTAAATGCAAAATAGATTCAGGCGGTAGTCGGTTAGCGACGGGGGTATGTGAGTGGTTATGTGTCTGCGCGCAGCGCGGCGGCGGCGTCCCGCTGAAGAGAAAAGCTGAAAAGCTGAAAGCCCGCCGCGCGGCTTCGCCGCGAATGATCGAGGGGGTAACTGGGAATGAAAATTTGGGTTGTCTTTCGTCCTCGCCCTCGTCCTCGGGATTTGCGGCAACTCCGGGGGGGGGTGCATGAGGTTCAACTGTACAGGTTATTGGTTAACAGCGTCTAAGCGTACCAGAACCAAGTCTTGCGACGAAGCGTAGACGACAACGCGTGGGACGAAGAAAACGACGAAGTGTGACGTGGCATGGATAGGAGCAGCAGGTATGGCAGAGCACTTCGTCCCACACTTTGTCCCACGCTTTGTCGTCTACGCTTCGTCGCACACGTTGTCGGCTCTTTCAGCTCGGCGGCTTGAGCATGGCCCCGCTTTTCTTTCGAAACCTGAACACTGAAACCTGAAACCGGCGCTTGCAAGGGTTTTGCAAGCGCCTCTGCCTTTATCCATTCGCCTGCGGCGCGGCGAGACGCCACCGCCCTCGCGCTTCGCACACACCCACACACTGTCACACCCCCCGTCGCTAACCGACTACATTCAGGCGTCAGAAAACCCTTGTGCGGCTTACGGCGGTGTAGTACTGTCTGGAGCGCATTCGACGCGGATTGCGGCGACACGCGTCTCGTCACTTCGGAGGGTGTCTGGGTATGGCGGAACAACCGGTCAGGATTAGCGCGTTCAAAGCCCGTTTCAACTGGCGTGATGTCGCTGACGCGGCGCGCACGACCGTGCGGCTGGAAGAGGGGGTGAAGGAACCCGGTCGCGGATGGAAACGGCGCATTCTCCTTTCCGAGCATTCACCCATTCGGCAGATCGTGTTCAAGTGGAAGTGGGTCAACCTGCCCTATTGGGTCAGCGTTCACTTCGTGCGTCACAAGATTGGGATCGAGCACTTCGTCAGCACGC
>JBIJDW010000034.1:0-14756 GCA_044343885.1 Kiritimatiellia bacterium | reverse complement strand
CGGATCGTCCGCCACTGCCCCGCGCCCAACGCCAGAGCCGCCTCCTTGTACGTGCGTGGCACCGCCGCGATCGCCTCCTCGGAGGCCCGGATCACGGTCGGCAGCACCAGTAGCGCCAATGTCAGCGCGCCGGCCAGCACGCTTTTGCCTGGAGACACCTGAAGCGTGTTGATAAAAAACGCCAAACCGAAGAGTCCAAACACCACGCTCGGCACGCCCGCCAACGTGTTGACACAGGACCGCATAAAGGAGAGCGCCGCGCCGGCTTTGGCGTATTCCTGAAAGTAGATGGCGGCGATTACACCCAACGGAACGGCAATGAGCATCGCCCCCAGCGCCAGATAGACCGTCCCCATGACCTCTGCGCCGATGCCTCCAAAAAAATGGGCGTCGATTGATTTGTCGGTGAGAAATCGCGGATAGAACGTCAGCCGGGGTCGCAGCAGCCCGCGCAGATCGTGCTGCACCATCGGAAATAGCGGGGCCAGGGACGTTCCTAAAAACAAGGGTTCACGGGGCACCAACACTCGTTTGCCGGCCGCTCCGGAATAGTCCCACGTTTCCGCATACAGAATGCGGTCGGCCTTTTCCTGCGCGTGATCCCAGCGTGTCTGACCGTACAGCCGGCGCATCAGCGCCGGCAGCGGCGCACCCGGTTCGGGACCGAGCAGGATCGCGACGCCCTCTCGCACCTCCTGAAAGACCGGCCGGAGCGCCTTGCGGCGGGCGACCGGCATCTCAGCCAGTTCCTTCTCAAAGGCGGTGATCGCCTCGTAAATCGGCCGTCTAGCCGCCAGCACGGCGGCCCGTTCGACCTCCAGATCCGTCGTGTCTCCGCGGCCGAACTGATCGCGCATCAGGCGGCGATGCTCGACCGTGCCCATAAAGAAGTAGGCGGCCGATCCCTTGACGAAGATTGGCAGCAATACGAACACCAGAAAGAGAATCATCAGCGCGACCGCGAAGCAGGCGTTGAGGGTGAACGCCCGATCCAGGAGCTTTCGTGTCGCTAGGCGCATGGTCAGCCTCCCCTCAGTCGTTTGCGCTGACGCGTGACGATCCATTCGCCCGCCATATTGCAGGCTAAGCTGAACACGAGCAGACTCAACCCCATGGCAAACAGCACATGGTAGTGCGCCGAACCGGTCATCTGGTCGGCCTCGCCCATGTCACCCGCGATGGTCGCCGTCAGGGTGCGCACCGGCTGGAGCAGGTTGTACCAGGGCTTGGGAATCTGAGCGGCATTGCCCGAGGCCATCCAGACCACCATCGTCTCGCCCAGCGCACGCATGATGCCCAGCAGCACCGCCGAGAAAATGCCGCTGATCGCCGCCGGCATCACGACTTTGACGAGGGTCTCGGCCCGTGTCGCGCCGAGCGCGTAGCTGCCCTCGCGCAATTCGCGCCCGGCCGCCTGCAAGGCGTCTTCCGACACGCTGACAATCGTCGGCAGCGCCATCACGCCCAGGATCACCGATGCGTTCAGCGCATTGACGCCGCTGGCGATCTGCACGGCGCCCAGAATGCGGCCGACGGCAACCAGAATCACCGTTGTGAGTGACAGAAAGATCACGGTCAGCACGCCGCGCATCGTCACATGCGCCCGTTCCGTCAGCCGGGCGGGTGTCAACAGATCGGCGGCCACCACCGAGGCCAGGCCGAGCAACGGCAGCGCGAGCACCCACCAGACCACCGCGAGCAGACGACCGCCGTGGTCCTGCAACAGCGGCGCGAGAACGACCAGCGCGAAAAATCCGAAGGCGACAGACGGAATCGCCGCCAGCATTTCAATGACCGGCTTCAGCACCTGCCGCACGTTGAACGGCAAGATATCGCTCATGCACAGCGCCGCGCACACGCCCGGCGGCACGGCCAGCACCACCGCTCCCGCCGTCACCAGCAGACTGCCCGCAAAGATGGCGGCTGCGCCGAACTGCGGCGGCTGATGGGCCGGGTACCACGCTGTGGAAAAGAAAAAGCCGGACGCTCCGGTGTTGCGGAAGAACGGCAGGGCGTCGCGGGCGATAAAATAAATGATGGCGAGCACAGCCAGCGCCGCCACCGAGGTGACGAGAAACAGAAAGCTCCGGCCCAGCAGTCCGAAGAACCTTCGTTTCCGCATCTCGTGCGTCGTCAGCAGGATGTGCTCGCTCGTAGGCATAGGATGATCTCTGAGGATCAGACACGACTTCGGGTGTCTATTTCTTATCGGGAACTGGGACAAAACCGATCTCTTCGATGATCTCACGGCCTTTTGCCGTGCGGCTCAGGGCGATAAACTGCGCGGCCGGACTTCCTGCCGCAGGCTCACCATTGGTGAACATGTACAGCGCGCGGGAGATCGGATAGGTCTTGTCGATCACCGTCGCGGCCGAGGGAACACAGCCGTTGATCTCCAGCGCCTTGACCGTGTGGTCGACGAAGCCGAGACCCGCGTAACCGATCGCGCCCTTGGTCATCTGCACGCGCTGGCGGACGGCGCCGTTGCTGCCGGTATACTCGGCGCCCGCGCCGATCTTGGCTTCCGCGCCGAGCACGAGTTCCTTGAACGACTCAAAGGTGCCGCTGCTGGTGTCCCGGCTGACCACCACGATGGCGAGGTCGAAACCGCCGACATCCTTCCAGTTGGTGATCTTGCCGGTGTAGATGTCGCGAACCTGCTCCACGGTCAATCCCTTGACCTTGTTCGAGGGGTGAACGATCACCGGCAACGCATCGTAGGCCACGACGTGCTGCACGGGCGTGACGCCCTTCTCCACCATCGCCTTGCGCTCGGCATCCTTGAGGTCGCGCGACAGATTGGCGATGGCACACGTACCGTTCAGCAGCGCCTTGGCGCCATTGCCGCTTCCCGATTCGCTCACCGTGATGTTCAGTCCCGGCTTCTGCCGCATGGTGTGCTCGGCAAAGGCCTTGGCGATCGGCCCAACCGTAGTCGACCCGTCCAGCACCAGCGTCTCTTCCGCCTGTACCGTCATGCATCCAGCAGCCAGTGCTGCAACCCATATTGACTTTCTCATGATGCCTGCCTCCTGTGTTGTTTCCGAAGGCACACTACCTCCGGTTGGCCGGTATTACAACATCCGAATGTTCAGATTAAATGGGTTTTGTGTTAGATTTTCGTGAGCAGACCGCGGCTGACCAACAGCGAATTTTGAGGCTGGCCGTTCGCCGTATTTTCCGCTACCATGATCGGGAAATCAGGAAGGGATTGGAAGCTGCACTATGGATGAACGCGCAGAAATGCCTGATCAGGAACTGACCGCCGAAATCATCGGCGCCGCCATTACCGTCCACCAAGCACTAGGCCCAGGTTTTCTCGAGTCCATTTATGAAGAAGCGCTCTGTATCGAATTGACACTTCGAAAGATCCCCTTTGAACGACAACGACGCATCATTGTAACCTACAGTGATCATCCGGTCGGAGAGCATCGGCTCGATCTGCTGGTGGCTGAGAGAGTGGTTGTCGAACTCAAAGCCACAAGAGACTTAGATCCCATCCATTTTGCTGTCGTCAGGTCGTATATGAAAGCCACGAATGTCAATACGGGCCTCATTCTCAATTTTGCCGCCATCCCCTTGAGTGTGAAACGTGTGTGCAGAGAACTGCGTACCCCCGCTTGACAGCGACTATGAGAATAACTGGAAAGGAGAAATGCTTCTTTGCGGATATTATCTTTATGAAACAAACGGTGGCGGGGTCTTCAATCTGTTGCCACAAGGATGCTTAACTCTCTTCCTGTTTTCCCGTTTTCTTAATTCAATAAGGAAAACTGGAAAACTGGAAATGAGAATCGCATGCTTCTTTGCGGATTTTATCTTTATGAAACAAACAGTGGCGGGGTCTTCAATCTGTTGCCACAAGGATGCTTAACTCTCTTCCTGTTTTCCCGTTTTCTTAATTCAATAAGGAAAACGGGAAAACTGGAAATGAGAATCGCAGGCTTCTTTGCGGATTTTATCTTTATGAAACAAACAGTGGCGGGGTCTTCAATCTGTTGCATCACAAGGATGCTTAACTCTCTTCCTGTTTTCCCGTTTTCTTAATTCAATAAGGAACCACCCCATGCGCGTTGACTACATCCCTAAATTTCCTCAGCCCCTCGAAGGCCAGGCCGTGCTCGATAACTTCGTCCGCACCCGCCGCCTGCTCGCCTACCGCGACAGCAACAAGGTCCTGCTGCGTTTATTAAGTCTGTACCTGCTCGCGATTACCGTCTTGTCATCCTCTTTTTCCATCGCGCAGTCCTCCGACGCCGGTGTGCCGCTCTGGCCCATCTATTACCAATCGGATGACGGGCGGCATGTCGAGGCCGCCGCCAGTCTTTACGGCAGGCGGGACAGCAATTGGCATTTGGGGCCGTTTTTTCGTGGCAAGGACTATACCGTCGTCTTCCCGTTCTACTGGCAGGACCGGAAGGGGTGGGTGGTGCCCCCGCTCGCGTGGAATACCAGCGGAAAGAAAGGCGTCGGCCCCGTGTGGTGGGGCAAGGATTTCCTCACCGTCTTCCCTCTCTTCTGGCAGAGTCCGCAGGGCTGGATACTCTTTCCGCTGGCATGGAAATACACCGACGGGGCGGCGGGCATCGGACCCGTCTGGCGAAATGGAAAGGGCGGCAGCGGCGTGTTCCCGCTCTTCTGGAAGGACTCGGACAGTTGGACGTTGCTGCCTGTGGCCAGTCATTCCAAGACCCGATCGAGCAACATCGGTCCCGTGTGGTGGGGCAAGGATTATCTCACCGTCTTCCCGCTCTTCTGGCAGAGTCCGAAGGGCTGGAGTCTCATCCCGTTGGCATGGAAATACACCGACGGGGCGGCGGGCATCGGTCCCGTCTGGCGAAATGGAAAGGGCGGCAGCGGCGTGTTCCCGCTCTTCTGGAAGGACTCGGACCGTTGGACGTTGCTCGCTGTGGCCAGTCATTCCAAGACTGGAACCAGCGGCGTGGGACCCGTGTGGTGGGACAAGAATAAGCTTGGCGTCTTCCCTGTATTCTATCACTACGGAAATTTATGGATAATTTGTCCCCCGATTTTCTTTAAAAATGCAGATGAACTTGTGGTCTTTCCCTTCTATTTTCAGAACCCGGTCGGATGGACACTGTTTCCGCTGGCATGGAATTGGAAAGAGCGCGGTGCCGGCATTGGCCCGGTCTGGTGGGGCAAGGATTATTTTCATGTGTTTCCGTTCTACTGGCGCAAGGATCACGACTGGCTATTGATGCCGATCGCCTGGCATACTCAGAAAAGCGCCGGTGTCGGCCCCGTGTGGTGGGGTAAAGACTTTCTTAACGTCTTTCCGATCTACTGGAGTCATGAATCGAATTGGACGATTCCGCCGCTCGCCTGGCATCGAGAGGGCGGCAGCACCGGGGTGGGCCCCGTTTGGTGGAGTGGCGACAAAGCCGGCGTGTTTCCTTTGTACTGGCAGGCTCCGAATCGATGGGCGCTATTGCCTGTCGCGGGGCATAACAAGCACGGTGTTGACTGGGCCGGCCCGCTGTGGCGGAACAAAAGAAGCGGCAGTGGAGGTCTTTTTCCGCTTTATTGGCAGGCCGGCAAGGACTGGACGCTCTTTCCGCTTCTCTGGAACCGGGTTGATTCCTTCACCCTTTTCCCCTTCTATTGGACGTGGCGGGAGGCGGGGCATACCAACCGGGTACTCTTCCCCCTAGCCTGGGACACGGACACCAGCACCGGTGTCGGCCCCGTGTGGAAGTCGGGCAGCAAATTCACCGTGTTTCCACTCTATTGGAAGAACGGAGCCGACTGGCTTCTGGCGCCGTTGGCCTGGCGCGACAGCCGTCACCAGGGCATTCTCCCTCTTTACTGGAAATGGACGGGGGACGATCAATCCAACCGATCGATCATTCCGCCTCTGCTGGCTTATTCCGAAAGCAGCGGCGAAACCAGCCGCACCCGTGCCTTGCTCGGCATGATTAATTATACGCGCGATCCGAACGGCAACACGTTCGAACTTCAGCCCCTTCTCAAAACCCGCAGCGGAAAAGTCGCACACTTCTCGATCTTATGGCGACTGTTCGAGAGCCATAAGGACGCAACCGAATCCTACTATCGATTCCTCTTCCTGCCGCACAAGTTTGGCCGGACGGAAACCCCCAAGCCGTGATCTCAAAACACAACTATTGCATCCCCTTCGTGTCCTTCGTGCTCTTCGTGGTGAGACCTTCAATCTTTTCTCAGCGTGTCAGCGCCGACCTTTAACCGCGTATCGTACCCGCCGTTCCTTGACGCTGAAGCCGATCGGCCGCCGTTTGGGCTCGGGCGGGGCCATCAGCTCGTTAAGCGCCTCAAACACCACGCGGAACTGTCCGTCGTACTTGGCCTCCAACTCGGCCAGCTTCTGAGCCAACTGGACATGGCTGTCCAGCATCTGCCGCAGTTTGACAAACGTCCGCATGATCGCGATGTTGACGCCGATGGCGCGGTCGCTGTTCAGCACGGATGACAGCATTGCCACACCCTGCTCGGTAAAGGCCATAGGGGCATGACGGAGACCCATACGGTCAGAATTGGAGGTCACAAATTGTGATCTCCAATTCGACAACTCATCGCCTACATCAGGTATAGTGGTATGCAAAATATCAGAAACAGTAAGCAAAGACCAGAATCATTCTGAACGAATTTCGGCCTTGCGCAGCGAGGGCCTCATCATGAGAATGGCTGGATTCGGGAAGTCTGATCTTGCCTCTCTTGCCCGATAGTGGTATAGTTTTCTCATGAATTCGCTCCTTCCGCCCGGTCTCAACCTGTCTGCGCACGGCCACGTGCAGGCAGGCGGGAGTGTGCCCGTATTTTCCGAAAAGCGAGTTCCTATCCGTCGCCAGATCGAGGCGGCCTATTGGCTCGTGCCTAGCGGTGACGACTGGCTCGTGCTCCTTTCCTCGCACTTTCTGCAGCGGCTGATGCGGAGGGCCGCCCCATGCTGAATCCGCTGATGTTGTTGGGCTTGCTGGGGCTGGGGGTGCCGATCCTGATCCACCTCATCAACCGTCGCCGCATGAAGCCGCGGGCCTTGGCGACTCTGGAGTTTCTGGATCAGCAGGATGTGGCGAACTCCTTCGCGCCAGTGCCGCGGGACGTGCTGCAACTGTTGCTGCGCCTGTTGCTGCTGACGCTGTTCGTGATTTTGATGGCTCGGTTCACGGCGCCCGGTTCTGCGGTCGGTCCCCGCGCGTTGGCGATCGTGCTCGACAATTCCATGAGCATGAAGCGCGTCGGGCCGGACGGCAAGACGTCGCTGTTCGAGCAGCACCGGGCGAGCATTCTTCAACTCGTCCGCGGCATGAAGGAGGGCGATTTCTTTTCGTTCACGCTGGCGGGGGACCAGGTTTTCGATACGACCGACTTTACGAGCGACCGCGCCGTCCTGGAGCGAGCCGTGACCAACGCCTGGGTCAGCGACGGCAGCGCCCGCGGAATTTACCCGGCCATCGAGAATAATCTTAAGGAGCTGCGTTCGCGGCGGGCGCCCAACACGGCCCTGCTGGTGTTTTCCGATCAGCAGACCGCGAATTACCCGTCGCGCCTCGGTGCCGAAGGGCTCGGTGCGCTGCTGCAGGGAAGCTCAGCCAAGCCCATCTTCATTCAGGATCCGATTGTCGTGAACACGAACATCCAACTGCAGGGCGCCGAGTTCATGCCGGACCGGGTCTATCTGGGATCCAGCGCCAAGGCCGTCGCTCAGTTGCGCAACCGATCAGACATGGCGCAAGTCGTGACGGTGTCCCTGAAGAGCGGATCAGAGGTGGCCGACCCACGGATTATTAATGTGGCGAGTGGCGAGACCGCTTGCGTGGACATGCGCCAGACGTTCGACTCTCCCAACGACACGGCCTGGAACGTAAATCTGTCGGAAGACGGGTATCTGGCCGACAACGATGCCTACGCCGGCATTCGCATGCTCAAGCCACGGCAGGTGCTGATGGTGGTGCCGCCCGATCATTACCCCAAGCCCGAAGCGCTGACGGTCGGGACAAACGGTCCCGACCTGTTTGCCTGTGCCGTGAATCCATCGGAGGCGACGGGGGAAGCCAGCGGCCAGACCCATGTTTCCGTGAAGCGCGTGGGGCCGGACGATCTGGAGCGCAAGGCTCTGTCCATGTACTCCATGATCGTGATTTACGGACTGCATGAACTGGCGCCCGAGGTGGTTCAAGACCTCGCCGCCTACGTTCGGCAAGGAGGGGGGCTGTACATCATTCCGGACACGACGGTGAGGCCGGGATCGTTCAACCGAACGTTCGAACCGCTGCTCGGCGGAATCGAAATCGGGGATTTGCGGGAGCCGAAAATCGCCGCGAACCTGAGCACGGACGAGAAACCCATCGATGATCCGGTGTTCCTGGGGCTGATGCGCGGCGAATGGGGCACCGTGAGCGACCTGTCGTTCGTGCGGTACTTTGAGCTGAAGCAAGGTAAAGCCAGGACCGCGCTGCGGACGCGCGACGGGGACGTTCTGCTGGCCATCGCATCGGTGGGAAAAGGCCGTGTTTGTGTCCAGGCGCACAGTTGGAACGTGCAGGACACGTCGTTTCCCCGGAACCTGTCCTTTGTCTCCGCGGTTCACGCGATCATTAATTGTCTTTCCGTTTCCGACGCGGAGTCTGTCGGCGCACCGGACCGGATTCGTGCGGGAGCTTTCTATCGGATGAATCTGCCTCAGTTCCGCGGGCTGGGCGGCCAGGTTATCTTCGAGGGACCTCGACGGTATGCCTTCGATCTGGGATCGGAGGATACGTATGTGACCGTCAAGGACATCTACGTTGCCGGAGCCTACCGCGCGACGCATCCCGGAAGATCTGCGGCGAGGGACCGATGGCTCGTGGTCAACGGCGCGCAGGAAGAGTCGGACCCCTCGTTCATGAGCGCGGAACAGTTGTCGGAGCTTTGCGGGGGAAGACCCGGCGTGGCGGCGACGACCGGCCAGATTGCGGGGCTTTTCAGTCCGCGCCGCGAACTGACGCGGATCTTCCTCGCGCTTGTTTTCGCGGCCCTTTTGCTGGAGACGGCGGGATCGCTGATCTTCCGTCGCCGGAAGGAGGTCCATGGATCACGTACTTAGATGGTTTGGCCTGGATCCCTTCACCCAGGTGGACCGGATCACGGGGTTCCGGTTCGTGAGCGATTCTGGGATGCCTCCGGCGCTCCTGTGGGCGGTGGTGGTCCTCGGCCTGCTCATGGTGTTCGTCAATTTCCTCCCCATCGTCAAGATGCGGACGAGCGTACGGGTGCTGACGTCCCTGTTCCGCATCGGCATGGTGGGCCTGTTCCTGCTCGCGCTGATGCAGGTGCACGGGAAACTCGACCTGCACAGGGCGCGCCCGCAAACCTGGCTGACCCTGGTGGACGATTCCGGATCCATGAGGACGAAGGACGTAAAAGGCGACTCCCGTTTCAGCGCCGCCGTCAAAGACATCGGCGAGGTTCGACGTATGATCGGGCGGCGCGTGAAGATAGAGGAAACGACGCTCAGCGGGGATCGGGTCGGGGAAGAGGCCGGGGCAAAAACTCCCACGCATATCCAGACCGCCATTGTCAGGGAACTGGCCAACCGGCCCAATCTGCAGCGGATGCTCCTGCTTTCGGACGGCCGTGATCTGGATAAAACGGACTTCCTGCTGGCCGGAGAGGCCCTGAAGTCGCACGGGGTGGCACTGGACGTGGTGGTGTATGGCACCGACAAGCCGGTGCAGGACTTGCTGATCTCCGCCAGGCCTGAGCGTACCGTGATCCGGTTGGGCGAATCGCTCTTTATTCGCGGCGCGATCAAGGACCCGGGCGGGAAGTCGGCCCTCGTTCTGACGCTCGAGGAGGACGGCAAGAAGGTCAAGAGCTTTACGATGAACCGGGAGTCGTTTCCCTGGTTCGAGGTTGTTTACAAGCCTGAGACTGCGAAGCTCCATCGCTATGAGTTGAAGGTTGCGGCGGACGATGCGAATACCGAAAACAACTCCGTGTCCTTCTATGCCGACGTTCGAGACGAGAAAATCAACGTGCTGATGATCGAGGGGGTTTCCGGCTTCGAGTTCAAGCTTCTGAAGATAGCGCTGGAGACCGACCCGCTGGTACACCTCGTCACCGTCAGTCATAAGCCCGGTGGCGGTGTGAGCGTGCAGGGCGGCGCCCTCCACAAGAACACCGAGGACGGTATAATCAAGAGCGAGACGGACCTCTTCAAGTACGATATCGTGATTCTCCGCGACGTGCCGCGCTTTCTATTTCGCGCCGGGGGAGACAAGTCGGAGACCACCTTGCGGCTGCTGGTATCCTTTGTCCAAAAGCGCGGCGGCGGGTTGGTGGCGATGGGCGGACAGAACGTTTACCGCGCGGGTGGGTACCAGGACAGCCCGCTGGCGGCCATCCTCCCGTTCGACCTGAGCACCAGCCTTTCCAAGGATTCCCAGTTCCCCGGCCGCTTCAGTGTGAATGTGGTCAACGACCAATACAACCATCCGCTGCTGCGGCTCCAGCCGGACGATGCCGGGAACCGGGCGCGATGGAAGAAGCTTCAGCAGCTCGACGGATGCAACAACGTCGGCGCTTTCAGGCCGCTCGCCCAGCCCCTGCTGACACGCGACGCGAAGATCCGGACCGCCACCGGGGCCACCAATGTCGTCGCCGTACCGGTTCTGGCGTACATGGATCTGGGCAGCGGCAAGGTTCTGGCCTCCTCGGTTGACACGTTCTGGCGCTGGCAACTGCAGCCAGACTTTGATCCGCCGACCCCGCTCGAGACGCTGATGGGGAACGTCATCCGGTATATGGCGCCCGAACCCGGTTCCAGGGCAGGAAGCGTGAATGTTGCCCTAACGGATCCAACGCCCTCGCTGGGGCAGACGGTCACGATGTCCACGCTCCTGCTCGAAGAGAACTACGAACCCAAACGTTTGGCTGATCTCGCGGTACGCGTGAAGAAGCCGGACGGCCAGGCGATGACGCTCTATCCGCGCGATCTTAACGACCGGCCGGGACTGTACGAGTATCGTGTTCTGGCCGATCAGCCGGGTGACTGGACCGTGACAGCCGCCCTGAACAAGACCAACCGTACGATGCGTTTCGTGGTGCGGGGGGAGGATGACGAATTTGCGGATCTCTCCGTGGATCGTCAGAGCATGACCCACTTGGCTCAGGCGGCTGGCGGGCAGATTGTGGATAATCTGCCCGAATGGGCGAAGCAGGTGGATCAGAGGCCCGTTACGCATCAGGCTGCACGCGATCTGGAACTGTGGAATAGTCCGGCGATTTTGTTCCTGTTCATTGTGCTGATCTGTGCGGATTGTTACGTGAGGAAACGGCAGGGACTGGCCTGAGAATGAAAGACCAGAGAACACTATTTGAGGCACGCTTGGGGCGCTTCGGCCGCGTGCGGCGCGCCGTCAAGAACGGGGCGCTGGCTTACGGGACCGGCGTTCTGGCGCTGGGCGTGGGCATCGGCGCGTTGATCTTGTTGCGTGGCTGGACGTGGTCGCCTAGCCCGTTCGTCAATGCCGGGATCGACGCTATTCCCACGGCCGCCGCAGCGCTACTGCTCGTCTGGCTGCTCGCGCGGCTGATCCGCCGATGGGAACGACGGCGCAAAACCCTGAGCGAGGCGTTTCGCGCCGAAGAGCTGGAAGGCGATCTCAACAGCCGTCTCGTCAGCGCCGTGGATTTCTTGGTTCGGCCGGTGTCGACGCCCCTGACCGATGCCGTCATTGAGAAAGCCATCCAGGATCTGGAACGTCCGTTCGAGAAACGGCTGGACCGTTCGGCGCGCAATCGCGCACGCTGGCAATTCGCGGGTGCGCTGGTGGTGTTCGTGCTCCTCGGCCTGACGCCGTGGTTCGGATTCGCGCGGGTCGGAAACACCGTGCAGCTCTGCGCTGCGAATCTGCGGGAATTCCTGTTCCCGACCCGCTTTGACGTGTTCCCGGGATCCAAGGTGTTCCTGGTCGGTGCCAAGGCCGAGGTCGGTCTCCAGTTCACCCGTTTTCGCTACCCCAGCGTCATGATGCTGACTGAGAATGCCGAAGGGCGCGGCGGGGTGACGACCAATATCCTGACCGTCACGGCTGCCGGACGCGCCGCCGAGTCGCTGCAGCCGACCGTGGAGCGACAGTACCGGATACGATTCGCCTTCGGCAATCGTGTCTCCGCGCCGATGCAGTTGACGTTCACCACGTCGCCGATGATCGAGAACATGCAGGTGGAGCTGGTGTATCCGCTCTACACCCGGTTGATGCCGAAGGAGATCGAAGGCGTGGTGGATCGTATCACCGCGCTGGGCGGAACGCGCGTCAACCTGGGATACGTGTTCAATAAGACGCTGAAATCGGCGGTGCTGACCTTCGAGGACGGGACAAACTCCATGCGCATGCCGCTGGACGTGGTCGGCAGGTTTGCATCGATCTCGTTTGTGCATTCGCGCGAGAGCAGAGCCAGCTTGCAGGTGGAGGACAGTCACGGGTTCAAGCTCGGCAGTCCGCAGCCGATCGAGTTTAGTCTGACGGCCGACAACCCGCCCAAACTGTTCCCTTCCGCGTTTCTGAAGCAGGACATGGCATGCACGATCGAGGACTTGTCGGGATTCACGTTTGGCGCACGCGTGGAGGACGATTTCGGCGCGTCGAAGTGTCGCGTCATCTGGCAGCAATCCACGGCGGAGGATCCGCGGGAGATTCCTGGCGATCCGATCGAGTGCGTCTTCCTCCCACCGCGGCCGATGGCCGTGGCGTCTTTTGAGAACATGTTCCGGGCCCAGGCCGAAGCGCTGATGGAAAAAGGACCCCAGGGCAATATTTTCAAGTTCCAGATCGAGGCGTTCGACAATCACGAACCCAAGCCGCAGAAGACCGTCTCCTCGTGGTTCTCGATCTTTATCAAGCAAGGGATGGAAGTTGTTGGACCGGCGGGCAGTGGCACGGATATCTCCGGAGGGAGGCGATTTAATCGGGGCGACCAGAAGGCGCCTCGTCAGTTCGGAGATCAGACAGGTCCCAAAGGCATCGGCATGCCTGAGAAGTTGGATACGGCGGGACGCGGAAACGACTTCTCGGCTGATCGCCCTGAAGTGGGTGTGCGCGGCTCCCGGGCTGGCGGGACTGACTCGACACAGAAAGCTTACGGGGCAGGCCTCATCGGGCCGAAGTAGCGAAGATTGCAGATTCCCGTGTCCTGCGGTCCGTCCGTTGGACTGATGGAGCAACGCATGAGAAGGAGCAACGGTCGAATGCAAACATCTGAAAAGGAAACATCGGAGGTCCGAGAGCCGGTGTTTCGGGTTTTGCGATTCAAAGCTTGCCTGATGAAACCCCGCGTCCGTTTTCTGGCGGCAGCTCTGGTCTTTCTTGCCGCCGTCGGTCAGGGGCTGGGCGCCGAGACCAACGCGGCCGCGTCTGTGAAGTCGTGCCTAGTCTGGGTGGGAATCGACCCCAAATTGCAGGTGATGCTCGATCCCGGGCAGACTTCCGCCAAACTTGGAGAAAAGACGATAGCGGTCAGCGTCAGGGCCGTGAATCAGCGCGGCGATACGACTACTGAGGGTTTTGTTTCGGGGCATTCGCTGAAACTGAGCGGCGATGGCAAGTCCCTGACGTCCGCACTCCCGTTGCTGACTCCGGGTTTCACCAACGACTGCCTGTGGAGGACATACTATTCAGGGAAGCCATACTATGTCATGAACGGCGAGACGATTACGGTACCGAGCGACTATATCGAGGTGAACGTGCGGGACGAGGCTCTCGGTCTGGAGACCAAGGAACTGATCTATCCGTTCAGGCCCGGCACGCCGTTGATTTCCTGCACCGTGCGCCTGACGGGCGGATTCACGGATCGGAAGGTGATCTTCTCCCTGCATTTCGGTCCACATAAGCTTGGCATTGAGCAGAAGGCCGCCGTCGAATTCCGTATCCTGGACGCCGACGGCAACCAGTTATCGAGTGGTGAGAGCGATGTCATGCTGTCCAGCACGGAATCCACGGATTACGAGAAGGACGTCACGCCCAAGCGCGACACGACCGGCCCCTTCACGATCGTATTTTCGGTGAACAACGAGACGCTGGGCATGAATGTGACCGGGGATGCCCGTTTTCCCTTCGCCGCCCTGCTCGTGCCGGCCTCGGCCATGGAAAGCGATACACTGGCCGATTGGCACATTCCGGGAAGACCGCTGAGCGACGGCGATCGGAGGCAAGTGCCCAACACCCTTTTCAGCGCCTATCTGCCCTTCACCCGCCCCGTGTTCGATACCGAGGTCCGGCACAGTGGCGAGCGCAGTCTCAGAATAGACTATAGGCCGGTTTCGACAGGGGCTACCGCAGTGGTTTCGGGAGCGACGATCGGCAGCAACGTGCGCCTGCCGGGGATTCCCACGGCGGCCCGGATCTGGGTCAAGGGAAACAACACCAAGGATCGGCTCGTGATCGAGTGGCGCGATCCGTGCAACTTCAGCGCGCCGGCCTATCAGCGCTTCATGAACGCCATGATCGTCGACGTTTGCCGCCTGGATTTCTCCGATTGGAAGTGCTTCACGATCCCCGTGTTGGGAAACGGGCTGCCGGGGCGCGACATCCGTGCCTACAAGTGGGGTCATTCCGGCCAGGAAGACCGGCATCCGCTCCAGTCCCCCCTGTTTTGCGCGGCGATCCGGGTGATCCCGGAGCCGCCCGCGAAGGATGCGCAGCCGGACACCGCACAACGGTCTGTCTGGGTTGACGACCTCATGGTCGAAACGCAGGCGCCCCGGAAGGAACGCATCA
>JBIJDW010000260.1:0-4952 GCA_044343885.1 Kiritimatiellia bacterium | reverse complement strand
CATGCTCAGGCAACTCTCAAAGGCGGTCAGGGATGACATCTAGCTCCCACACTTCGTCCCACACGTCGTCGCACACTTTGTCGTCTACGCTTCGTCGCACACTTTGTCGGCTCTTCCACTTCGGGGTTCGGTCGGGTCACCGGTCTGCGTCCGGATGGGAAACAGGAATGAGACATCATGATCATGATCGTCCTCGTCCTCGTCCTCGAATTGTGAAATCGAAGACGAGGACGACGACGAGGACGATGAACGCGCCGTCTCGGTCGCCCGACAAGGGCCGGGACTGAATGGGGTTGAAGAGCCGGGCCTTCCCACAGCCCCCCGACACTCGACACCCGACACTCGACACCCAAACGAAACGGCCGGATGCGGAGGCATCCGGCCGTTGTTCGGGTGTCGGGTGTCGTTCGTCTACGCCTGGGCGGCGGCGGGAGCTGCCGCAGCCGTGGCGGCGGGCAGGGTGACCCACTCGATCAGGGCCATTTCGGCGTTGTCGCCGCGGCGCTGGCCGATTTTGACGATGCGGGTATAGCCGCCGGGGCGGTCGACCATCACCGGGGCGACGGCGTCGAAGAGCTTCTGAACGGCTTCAGGGCTATTCAGGCGCGACGCGGCCAGGCGGCGCGCGGACAGCGTGCCCTTGCGCGCCAGCGTGACGATCTTCTCGGCGTCGCGCCGGGTCTGCTTGGCTTTGGGCAGCGTGGTTTCGATGCGATCCCGGAGGATCAGGTTCACGACAAGCGAGCGCAGGAGCTGCTCGCGGTGAGACGAGCTCCGGCCGAACTTCTTGGCTACTTTGCGGTGGCGCATGATGATTCCAATCCGACGGCGGCGTGCGATGCCGCGCGATCAAACGTATTGTTGCGGTTACTCTTCAAACACTCCCAAGGACTCGTGCCCTACGCGTCCGGTCACTCGTCCGATTGTTCGTCCGACTTTTCGTCCGACTTTTCGTCCGATTTCGCTTCCGGCTTCCCTTCCGGGCGAGGCGCCAGCAGCGTGGGGTCAAACTTGAAGCCCAGGCACAGGCCCAGTTCGACCAGCTTGTCCTTGATCTCGTTCAGCGACTTCTTGCCGAAGTTACGATACTTCAGCATGTCCACCTCGGTCTTGTTCGCCAGCTCGCCCACGGAGGTGATGTTGGCGTTATTCAGACAGTTGGCGGCGCGGACACTGAGTTCGATCTCGTTGACGCTCATGTTGAGGACCTTGCGCAGACGATCGCGCTCCTCGTCGACCTTCCGTTCGGCCTCTTCAAATTCGACGATCTCCTCGCTGTAATCCACAAACACATCGAGGTGATGGCGCAGGATCGCTGCGGCGGTCTTCAGCGCCTCATCCGGGGCGACACGGCCATCGGTCCAGATGTCGAGAACGAGCTTCTCGTAATCGATCCGCTGGCCCACACGGGTGTTTTCGACCGAATAGTTGACGCGCGTCACCGGCGAGAAGATGCTATCGATCGGAATGCGTCCGATCTCCTGCTCATCCTCTTTGTTCCGCTCGGCAGGGAAGAAGCCGCGTCCGGTGCGGATCTCGACCTCCATATCGATTTCGCCGTCGGCGTCCAACGTCGCGATGGGCTGGGTGGGATTCAGCACCTCGACGCTGTTGTCCGCCTCAAAATCACAGGCGGTGATGACGCACGGGCCCTTCCGGCGCAGGGCAATCCAGCGCGGCGCGCGGGTATAGCTCTTGAGCAGCACGCGCTTGAGGTTGAGGATGATATCGGTGACATCCTCGCTCACGCCCGGCAGCGCGCAGAACTCATGGTTGGCGCCGCGGATGCGCACGGACGTGATTGCCACACCCTCAATGGATGAGAGCAGCACACGGCGCAGTGAATTACCGACGGTGCGGGCGTAACCCACCTCAAACGGTTCGGCCACAAAGCGCGCGTACGTAAGGGTTGACCCCTTCTCTTCCTTCACCACCCGCTTGGGTATTTCAAAACGACTCAAACGAATCGGCATGTCTGGCGTCCTTTCCGGCGCGTCCAGCCCCTTCAGGCGGCGACGCCGTAACAACATGTACGCTTAACGCGAATAGAGTTCGACAATCGCCTGCTCATTCACAACAGGCGCAATCTGCTCACGGGTCGGGATGGACAGCATCTCGCCACGGAAAGCCTTGGGATCAAGAGAGAGCCACGTCGGCGTCTGCTGGGAAGTCGCGGCATCGACGCTCTTGGTCGCATAATCGCGCGACTTCGGGCGATCCCGGACTTCGATAACGTGACCGACCTTGACCTGCATGGACGGCACGGTGGCCTTGCGGCCATTGACGGCGATATGCCCGTGCAGCACAAATTGGCGGGCCGCGCGGCGGGAGGATGCAAAACCGAGGCGGTAGACGATGTTGTCCAGTCGCGTCTCGATCAACTGCAACATGATTTCGCCGGTGATGCCATCGCGACGCAACGCCTCTTCGAAGACCCGGTGGAACTGGCCTTCCTGCATGCCATACTGGCGGCGCAGGCGCTGCTTTTCGCGGAGCTGCTGCCCGTATTCAGAGACCTTGCGCGAGCGGCGCAAGCCGTGCATGCCCGGAGGCGGGTGCCCCTGGTCGATCGGGCACTTCGCCATGTAGCATCGGGCGCCCTTGAGAAACAGCTTCATGCCCTCGCGGCGGCACTTGCGGCAGACGGGACCAACATACCTACCCATTAGACTCTCCTCCTTTTGCGCGCCCGGCAACCGTTGTGCGGGATCGGCGTGCAATCCTTGATGACCGTCACATGCATGCCGGCCGTCTGGATTGCGCGCACGGCGGACTCGCGTCCCGCACCCGCACCCTGAACCCGGATCTCAACCTCATGCATCCCCTTGGACACCGCCTGGCGCGCCGCATCCTGGGCGACCATCGTGGCCGCAAAGGCGGTGCACTTGCGTGATCCCTTGAAGCCCGCACGTCCGGCGGAGCTCCACGAAACCACCCCGCCACGCGCATCGGCGATCGACACGATCGTGTTGTTAAACGTGGCACGGATAAAGGCAATTCCAGCGGGAATGCTCCGTGTCCGCGCCTTTTTGCCCTTGGCTACCTCGGCGGCGGCCTTGGCCGCATCGCCCTCGGACAATACAGCGGCCGCTTCGCTCGCGGCGGTGGGTTGCTCGACGGCAACCGATCCGTTTTCTTGTTTAATCGCTTCTTCGCTCATCATCAGCCCCGACTCTGGCCGCAGTCACCGCACCCATTCGCGCCGGCCTTCACCGGACGCGCAACGGATGATCGGTTATCGGACCCGTTAAAGACCTATTAACTCTTCATCGCCTGACGGGCAGCCTTATCACGGACCGCTCCAACCGTCTTCTTGCTTCCCTTGCGTGTGCGTGCATTGGTCCGTGTGCGCTGACCCCGGCACGGCAAGCCGCGCTTATGGCGAGATCCGCGATACGTGCCGATGCTGATCAGGCGGCGGATGTTTTGGGACACCTCGCGACGCAGATCGCCTTCCACGCGGTAATGTTCCTGGATGAATCCGGTAATTACACGGATATCATCAGGCGTGAGGTCGTCGGCCTTTTTCGCCGGATCAACCTTGCACTGTTTCAAGACATCGCAGGCCCGTTTCGGACCGATTCCATGGATATACTGGAGCGCATACTCGATGCGTTTTTTTCCCGGCACATCCACACCCATCATTCTCGGCATGGTCTCTCTCCTAGCCTTGGCGCTGTTTGTGGCGCGGATTGGTACAAATCACACGCACGACCCCTTTGCGCCGCACAATCCGGCAGCGTTCACAAATACGTCGCACTGAACTGCGAACTTTCATGTTTTCTTTCCCCGTTCAAAAAAGGGTCACAGTTTAACCCGCCCGACCGCCTCTTGTCCATCACAAAATGAAAAAACATTAAACAGCCGTTAAAATCTCCGCCCCGTCCTCGCCTACGGCGACCGTATGCTCGAAATGCGCGGAGGGCCGACCGTCCTGGGTGACGACCGTCCAACCATCCCGCAGCACCGACACATCGGGTCGTCCGAGGTTGACCATGGGCTCGATGCACAGGGTCATTCCGACCTTGAGCACCGGCCCGCGCCCCGGACTTCCGTAATTCGGTATCTGCGGATCCTCATGCAACTGCCGTCCGATTCCATGGCCCACAAAATCGCGGACCACGGAGCAGCCGGTCTGTCTCACCATCTGTTCCACTGCATGCGAAACATCTCCCAGTTTCGCTCCCGGCCGGACCGCCGCGATCCCGGCATCGCGCGCCCGCCGGGTGGCGTCGACCAACCGGAGGATATCCGGATCGGAGACGCCCACCAGCACCGTCGTGGCGGTGTCTCCGTGAAAGCCTTGGTAAAAGACTCCCACGTCGATACTCACCACATCCCCCGGCAGGATTCGCCGGGCACCCGGAATGCCATGGATCACCTCTTCGTTTACCGAGACGCACAAGGCGGCCGGAAACCCGCGGTAACCCAGAAAGGAGGGGGTGGCCCTCTTTTCGTCAATCAACTGTCGCGCCAGCGCGTCAAGCTCCCGGGTTGAAATCCCCGGAACCACCGCGGCGGCTACCTGTCGGAGCACCTCGCCCGCCAGACGGCCGCTCACGCGCATGGCGTCGAGTTCGCGTCCTCGTTTGCACGTAATCATTTCAAAGCCTGGGTCATGCGCTCGGCCACCGCATCGACACCGCCGACTCCATCCACCCGCTTGAGCACGCCGCGCGCGGCGTAGGCGTCGATCACGCCCGCCGTTTGCCGGTGATAGACTGCCAGCCGCTGGGCGATGGTTTCCGGAAGGTCATCCGTGCGTTGCACCAAGGCCGCGGCGCAGGCGTCGCACACGCCCGCCCGTTTCGGCGGGAGCGTCGCCACATGGTAGACCGCCTTGCAGGCGGGGCACACTTGGCGACCGGCGAGGCGGGCGGTGACGACGGCGTCGGCGACCTCGATGACGACCGCCGCCTTCAGCACCCCGCCGCAGTCGGCGAGGATGGCAT